>NZ_JBFRJM010000096.1:0-17457 GCF_041468865.1 Vibrio sp. 10N.286.52.C3
AGGTTGTTCTCTTAACTCTTAAAAGAGGTAAGAAGAAATATGGTGGAGGGAGACGGATTCGAACCATCGAAGGCAGTGCCGGCAGATTTACAGTCTGCTCCCTTTGGCCACTCGGGAACCCCTCCAGGGTGTTTTTTCCTAACTCATAATGGATAGGCTAAAGAGATGTTTTTCCCAACGCATCTCTCAAGTGCGGAGCGCATCATAGCAAACACGCTAAACCTGTAAAGGGTTTTTCTTATGGTTTTGTGTTAAATGCTGCCTTTTTGGGCAAAGATGGCGAAAAGTACGCATATTGCTCGTGAAGTGAACATCTATACTAAGGTTTACGTACTGATAGGTAACACCTTGAGGTGACTGGCTTTCTGTATTGTGTTCAATGTGTCTAAAACATGATGAAACGTAAATGGAATTTAATCTAGATTTACACTTCTTGACGTTACAGCATTCATCAGTTGATAGAATACGGTTAATTTCATTTATAGATAATAATACCAATCGTAGTAAGTAACTTGTCATTCTAGCTTGTTAAAATGCTCGATAACTGCGTTAGAATTTTTGATTGTAGGATAACTACTTATCTAAAATGCTGCCTTGTTCTCAAGCCTTTTCCCTACGCTATTTTTGACCACTGACTCACTGTGATTGGTATAAACCTTACTTGCAGACCATTATTATGAAGCATAAATCTGTTTTAACCCTGCTTAGCTTGTCTATTCTTATGGCGTCTCCAGCCGTACTCGCTAAACGTATGGGCCCTAGCACTGTCACTGTTGTTACTGAGCAAGTTGATATTCACCAAGTTAGCCAATCTCTTTCTTTGGTAGGTAAGTTAGAAGCAGAACAATCTGTGATCATTACCTCTGAAGTAGCGGGCAGAGTTGACTCTATCAACATCAAAGCCAATCAAGATGTCACCAAAGGGCAGATGTTGGTTCAATTAGATGACGACAAAGCAAAAGCAGCAGTTGCAGAAGCGCAAGCGTATTTAAAAGACGAGAAACGTAAGCTAGCGGAATTTCAACGCCTAGTGAAACGTAACGCGATCACGCAAACTGAAATTGACGCTCAGAAAACGAACGTAGAGATCGCCAACGCTCGTTTAGCTGCTGCAAATGCCAATCTGAAAGATCTTCACATCAGCGCGCCATTCTCGGGCACTGTTGGTTTTATCGACTTTAGCCGCGGTAAAATGGTGACTGCAGGTACTGAACTCGTGACCTTAGATGACCTATCGGTAATGCAATTAGATCTGCAGATCCCGGAGCGCTACCTTTCTAAACTGTCTAAAGGTATGAAAGTAACGGCTCGCACTAGCGCATGGGGCGACACTCAGTTCACTGGTACTGTAGTAGGCATTGATTCTCGTATTAACGCTGAAACCTTGAACCTTCGAGTTCGAATCCATTTCGACAACAATAATGATTATCTAAAGCCAGGTATGTTAGTGGCGGCGGATATGGACTTCCCACCAGTGGAAGCGCCAATCATTCCAGTTCAAGCGCTTGAGTATTCAGGTACGAAGCGTTTCGTTTATGTTATCGACGAAGATAATAAAGCAACTCGTACAGAAGTTTTCCTTGGGGCACGTATCGATAACGAAGTCGTGATCGACAAAGGCATCGAAATTGGCCAGAAGATCGTGGTGCAAGGTATCGTGAACATGCGTGACGGCGTCTTGGTTCAAGAGCTTGCCGTTAATCGCCCAGCTGATGCAGCAAGTGATAAAAAAGCACAAGAAGGCGCTAACTAATGTTGTTATCTGATGTTTCTGTAAAGAGACCAGTAGCGGCCGTCGTATTGAGCCTACTATTGGTTGTGTTTGGTATTGTCTCTTTCAATAAGCTCGCGGTTCGTGAGATGCCAGATATTGAAAGCCCGGTAGTATCGATCAGTACTCGTTATGAGGGTGCGTCTGCCACCATCATTGAAAGCCAAATAACCTCCAACCTTGAAGACCAGTTATCCGGCATCAGTGGTATCGATGAGATCGAATCCACAACGCGTAACGGTATGTCGCGTATCACGATTACTTTTGAGCTTGGTTACGACCTCAATACCGGTGTGAGTGATGTTCGTGATGCTGTAGCTCGTGCGCAGCGTTCATTGCCCGATGAAGCCGACGACCCAATTGTTTATAAGAACAATGGTAGTGGTGAAGCTTCGGTCTACATCAACTTAAGTTCGACGGAGATGGACCGAACGCAGTTAACCGACTACACCGAACGTGTGTTGATTGACCGCTTTAGTTTGATTTCTGGCGTGAGCTCGGTGGATATCTCAGGTGGCTTGTACAAAGTAATGTACGTAAAGCTGAAACCTGCGCAGATGGCGGGTCGTGGCGTTACTACCTCGGACATCACTTCTGCTCTGAACAGTGAGAACATTGAAAGCCCAGGTGGTGAAGTACGTAACGATGCGATTGTGATGTCGGTTCGTACTGCTCGTTCTTACACTGAAGCGGAAGATTTCGAATATCTAGTCGTTAAACGTGCCTCTGATAACACACCTATCTACTTGAAAGACGTAGCGGATGTTTACATTGGCGCAGAAAACGAGAACTCGACCTTTAAGAGTGACGGCGTTGTTAACGTAAGCATGGGTATCGTGCCTCAGTCAGATGCGAACCCACTTGAGGTGGCTGACTTAGTCCATAAAGAAGTCGAAGCAATTCAAAAGTTCTTGCCAGACGGTACTCGTTTAGCTGTCGATTATGACTCAACAGTCTTTATTGACCGTTCAATCTCAGAGGTATACAGCACACTCTTTATCACGGGTGGCTTGGTTATCCTTGTGCTTTACATCTTTATTGGTCAAGCACGTGCAACACTTATTCCAGCGGTAACCGTACCTGTATCTCTGATCTCGTCGTTTATTGCCGCGTACTACTTCGGTTTCTCCATCAACCTGATTACCCTGATGGCACTTATCCTGTCGATTGGTTTGGTGGTCGATGATGCGATCGTGGTGGTTGAGAACATTTTCCACCATATCGAACGTGGTGAGTCACCGCTGCTTGCTGCCTATAAAGGTACTCGTGAAGTAGGCTTCGCGGTAATCGCAACAACGCTTGTATTGGTAATGGTATTCCTACCAATCTCGTTCATGGACGGCATGGTTGGCCTATTGTTTACCGAGTTTTCTGTATTGCTTGCGATGTCGGTGATCTTCTCGTCGCTAGTCGCATTAACGCTAACGCCAGTGCTAGGCAGTAAGATCCTTAAAGCGAACGTTAAACCAAACCGTTTCAATTTGTTTGTCGAGCGCGTATTTGGCAAGCTTGAGTCTGGATACCGCGCGGTATTGCGCCGTGCTCTTAACTGGCGTTGGGCCGCTCCAATCATCATTATCGCGTGTATGGGCGGTAGTTATGGCTTGATGCAACAAGTGCCGTCGCAACTGACGCCACAAGAAGACCGTGGTGTTATATTTGCGTTTGTTCGTGGTGCCGATGCAACCAGTTACAACCGTATGTCTGCCAACATGGACATCGTTGAAGAACGCTTAATGCCATTGCTTGGTCAGGGCTTCTTGAAGTCATTCAGTATTCAATCACCAGCGTTTGGTGGTAATGCGGGTGACCAAACGGGCTTCGTAATCATGATCCTAGAAGACTGGGATGAGCGTGACGTTACCGCACAAGAAGCGTTGAACGAAGTTCGTAAATCGTTGAACGGCATTCCAGATGTGCGTGTATTCCCGTTCATGCCGGGCTTCAAAGGTGGTTCAAGTGAGCCTGTTCAATTCGTACTTGGCGGTTCTGATTACTCTGAACTTCAGAAGTGGGCAGAGCTCTTAAAGCAAGCGGCTGAAGATTCTCCAATGATGGAAGGCGCGGACATCGATTACTCTGAGAAAACACCAGAGCTATTGGTAACCGTAGATAAGCAGCGTGCAGCAGAGCTAGGTGTTAGCGTTTCAGACATTTCAGATACGTTAGAAATCATGCTTGGCGGCCGCAGTGAAACGACCTTCGTTGACCGTGGTGAAGAGTACGACGTGTATCTGCGTGGTGATGAAAACAGCTTCAACAACGCGAACGATCTAAGCCAAATCTACATGCGAACTCAGTCTGGTGAGCTGGTTACACTTGATACGCTGACGCACATTGAAGAAGTGGCTTCATCGATTCGTTTGTCGCACTACAACAAGCAGAAATCGGTGACCATTAAAGCGAACCTAATGGAAGGTTACACGCTGGGTGACGCGCTCGATTTCCTTGATGAACAAGCGATTGAACAGCTACCGGGTGATATTTCAGTGAGCTACTCTGGCGAGTCAAAAGACTTTAAAGAGAACCAATCAAGTATCCTAGTGGTGTTTGCGCTAGCGATGCTGGTCGCATACTTGGTACTGGCCGCGCAGTTTGAAAGCTTCATTAACCCGCTGGTGGTGATGTTCACCGTACCTATGGGTATCTTCGGTGGCTTCTTAGGCTTGGTGCTGATGAGTCAAGGGCTCAACGTCTACAGCCAGATTGGTATGATCATGTTGATCGGTATGGTAACCAAAAACGGTATCTTGATCGTAGAGTTTGCTAACCAACTTCGTGACCGTGGTATTGAGTTTGAAAAGGCGATCATTGATGCTTCTGCTCGACGCTTACGTCCAATCATGATGACGGCATTCACGACGCTGGCTGGTGCAATTCCATTGATTACTTCAACGGGCGCAGGCTATGAAAGCCGAGTGGCTGTGGGTACGGTTATCTTCTTCGGTATGGGCTTCGCGACATTGGTAACTCTGTTCGTTATCCCTGCGATGTACCGACTGATTTCTGGCTCAACACGTTCTCCGGGTCACGTGGAAGCGGAACTTAATAAAGAGCTTAGCCATGACAACGTGGGAAGAACCAGTCACGGTTAATGAACACGCACGATTAATGAACACGGAATAGTGTAACAATATTGAAAAGCCTGCGTTTGCTCCTAGCGAATTGCAGGCTTTTTTTGTATAACAAACAGAGCTCAACGAATTAATACAATAGATCGAATAAAGGAAAGTAAAGTGGCTGAATTTAAATACAAAGATCTTTCTCAAGAAGAACAAGATAAGCTGGATGCAGCAACCTTTCGTCGCCTGCTAGCACACCTAGATAACAATAAAGATGTGCAGAACATCGATCTGATGATCTTGGCTGGCTTCTGCCGAAACTGTTTCAGTAAATGGTACAAAGCGGAAGCAGAGCAACAAGGCTTAGACTTGGATATCGATGACGCTCGTGAGCGTGTATACGGCATGACTTACGATGAGTGGAAACAAAACCATCAACCAAAAGCGACGCCTGAACAACTCGCGGCATTTGAAGCGAAGCAGAAGCCAGAGTAATTTGTTCTCGTTAGTGGCTGACTAATAGAATGAATAAAAAAAAAGAGCCCATCAAGGGCTCTTTTCTATTTCGAACTATCGGTTTTGAACTTAAGCCAACTCACCCGTTTGCGAGAAAGCTTCTAACTTCGCTGCATAAGGTTGTAGGTCACCGATATTCAGATTTACCCACTCGTCATTGAAGTAAGTATCTAGGTAACGCTCACCACTGTCACACAGTAAAGTCACGATAGAACCTTTTTCTCCACGTGCTTTCATTTCACTGGCTAATTGAAGCACACCGTACATGTTAGTCCCGGTTGATGCGCCGACCTTGCGACCAAGAATGTCAGATAACCAATGTGTCGTTGCGATACTTGCTGCGTCTGGGATTTTACGCATTTCGTCAACCACACCAGGAATGAAGCTTGGTTCCGCTCGTGGGCGACCAATGCCTTCAATCTTGCTGAATGTACTACATTTCACGTTCGCATTGCCTGTTTGGAAGTATTCGTGGAATACAGAGTTCTCAGGGTCCACAACACAAAGCTTAGTTTCATGTTGTTGGTAGCGAATGAAACGGCCAATCGTCGCTGAAGTACCGCCAGTACCTGGGCTCATTACTACCCAAGCCGGAACTGGGTGATCTTCCATCTGCATTTGATTGAAAATCGAGTTCGCGATGTTGTTGTTACCACGCCAGTCGGTTGCGCGCTCAGCGTAAGTAAATTGATCCATGTAGTGACCATTCAATTCTTCTGCTAAACGGCGAGACTCATCGTAAATTTCATCTGAGCGGTCCACAAGATGCGCTTGGCCGCCGTAGAATTCAATTTGCTCGATCTTTTTCTTCGCTGTGCATTTTGGCATTACCGCGATAAATGGAAGGCCAAGTAGGCGAGCGAAGTAAGCTTCAGACACCGCAGTACTGCCCGATGAAGATTCAATGATCGTGGTTTCTGGGCCAACCCAACCGTTACAGATAGCGTATAAGAAGAGAGAACGCGCTAAACGGTGCTTTAAAGAGCCTGTAGGGTGTGTGCTTTCATCTTTAAGGTAAACATCAATGCCTTCGATACTTGGTAGATCGAGCTTGATAAGGTGCGTATCCGCTGAGCGTTGGTAGTCCGCTTCAATTTTACGAATCGCGTTGTTAATCCATTGATGGTCAGTGCACATAAACGTTCTCCTGATCGAGTGTAGGAATTCTTTGTAATTGGTATGGTTCTAATTTATCTATAATCGGAGAGAAAAACTTTGCCATATTTGCTTTGTTTTGCTTAAATTGTAGAAAATTATTCTCTTTAAATGCGATTTGGTGAAAGTGTGATAGATGCCGTAGATAAAAAAATATTAGGGTTACTGCAAGAAGACAGCACCCTGTCATTGAACGATATTTCTGAAGCGGTCAATCTCACTACAACGCCTTGTTGGAAAAGGCTTAAGCGCCTCGAAGAGAACGGCATTATTGAGAAAAGAGTTGCACTGCTGAACCCGGAAAAACTGGATCTTTCCTTTACTGCGTTCGTATTGGTGAAAACCAGTGATCATTCTCATGAGTGGTATGGTCGTTTTGTGAATACTGTGTCGGAATTTCCAGAAGTGATGGAGTTCTATCGCATGGCTGGCGAATATGATTATATGATGAAGGTTCAGGTTAAAGACATGAAGTGCTTTGATGATTTCTATAAGCGCTTGGTGAATAGCATTGATGGTATCTCTAATGTGACCTCGACGTTTGCGATGGAACCATTGAAGTACACGACAGCATTGCCGCTTTAAGCTGCGCCTAGTAATAGATTAACTATCGCTTTAGTTTAACTATCTTCTCAGTTTAGATCTCGTCTCTGCGATAAAGAAAAGGATTATTCATGTTTGCAAAAGTATCTACCGCTATCCAGCTGGTACTGGCGGTCGCCATTTTTTACTTGGGTTACACCATCTACTCATTGACTAATAAAGTCGGTGAAATCGTTGATACTTACCCGCAAGTTATCGAAGACATATCGGGCCTCACCAAAGGGCTCAAAGTAGAAGAGCTATTAGCGCTTGCAGAACATGTCAGCGATCTTGCTCCTCAGGTGTTAAACACTGTCGAAGAAGTTAGAAAGACGATCGATGATGTGAATCAAACCGTAGCCTCGGTCGACAACAAAATCCCTGCGATATTAGATGAAGTGAAAAATGTTCGAACGGAAGTCGAGCAGGTAAGAACCGATGTTATTCCACCAACATTAACTGAATTAAAGAGATACCGCGTAGACGTAATGCCACCAATGCTCGCTGAAAGTAAGTCTTACCGCGAACAGACTATTCCTGTCATCGTCACGGAATCTGAAATGCTACGAGCGGAAGTCCCAGGTATTTTGGCACAAGCTAATTTGTTAGCTGATAAGAGTAAGGAACTCGCTCAGGGAGCCGCTGAGGGCGCGGTGAAAGGCGTAGTGTTATCGCCATTTAACCTTCTACGAGACGCAGGTGATGGCATTAAAACGCGAGTTCAAGGCGAGTTTGAGCCAACGTTAGAAGTTGAGTAGGTTTTATTGATTTTTGCGTGACGAGTTTTCTTAAGCGTCATTAAAGAAAGAGGCTAGGTATTAAACCTAGCCTCTTTTTGTTTGTGCGTATTTGGGGCTTGTAAGAAGCGTTTATCCGCTATTTATTTGAGTGCTATTTAGTAAAACGCATCACACCTTCTTGTACTGCTGTCGCTACCAGCTCACCTTTCTGGTTGAAGATCTCGCCGCGCACTAGGCCGCGAGTGTTCGCTGCCGTTGGGCTTTCAATCGCATAAAGCAGCCATTCGTCCATTTTGAATGGGCGGTGGAACCAGATTGAGTGGTCAATCGTCGCCACTTGAAAATTTGGCGTCATGATAGAGACTTCATGTGGGTGAAGCGCCGTCACTAAGAATCCCCAATCCGATGCGTAGGCAAGCAGGTATTGGTGGATCAAGTGGTTGTCTGGCATCGCGCCATTCGCTCTTACCCAAAGGTATTGTTTCGCTTCCGTCTTCTTAGGTTTCAGTGGGTTTACCACCGTCACCGGACGCATCTCAATCGGCTTTTCGCCACAGAAGGTTTTGCGCAGTTTCTCTGGTAAGAATTCCGCAATGTGGCTCGCTAATTCAGTTTCTGAGGCAAAGTTCTCTGGTCCCGGAATATCAGGCATTGAAATCTGGTGCTCAAACCCTGGCGCATCGCCATGATAAGAAGCAGTGAGATAGAAAATAGGGCGGCCATTTTGAATCGCTTTTACACGGCGTGTGCTAAAGCTGCGTCCATCTCGTAGGTTCTCAACATCGTAAATGATTGGCTTTTCAGGATCGCCGGGAAACAGAAAATAACTGTGGAACGAGTGAACACTACGGTCGTCTTGAACGGTATAACGAGCAGCAGAAAGCGCTTGTCCCAATACCTGACCGCCGTATACCTGTGGTAGGCCTAGGTTCTCACTTTGCCCACGGAATAAACCTTCTTCCAGTTTTTCTAGCTGAAGTAAACTTAGTAATTCTTGTAAAGGTTGACTCATCGCCAGCATTCCTCTTCGTAAAATGGGTGTCAGATTATGGTGTTAATCATTTAGCTTAGTCAGATATCTGTCAATAAATCATAGGGTTTCAAGACAGAATATGAAAGCTCTCTTATAATTGGTGAGTAGATTTGCCGAGTCCGGCAAACATGTTGAGAGAAATTGAATATGAAAAAGGCTCTAATTCTTATTACGTCTTTAGTATCGTTTGGCCTACTTGTTGGTTGCCAAGCAACATCAGAAACGAGCGCTTCTCAAGAAGTGGTTGCAGAGAACACTCAAGTGATTTCAGGAACAGTAAGCTACCGTGAAAGAATTGCATTGCCAGAGAATGCAGTGGTTACCGTTACGCTAGAAGATATCTCACTGGCTGATGCACCATCGACGGTTATCGCAACTCAAGAGTTCACCACAGACGGTAAGCAAGTACCGTTCGCATTCGAGCTGAGCTACGACAACGACAAAATTAAAGCTAACCACCGTTACAACATGCGCGCATCGATTCATGTTGACGGTAAACTGCGTTTCATAACGGACACGATTAAGTCAGTAATTACTGATGTAGAAAATACACAGCAAGCAGACCTACGTTTGGTTGGTGTTCGTTAATCAGAAATCGATGCCACTGTTAAGGCATCTTGATTGGCTTAACTTAGCCAGTTGAATTGACGATTAGTGGCAGCTCTAGGGCTGCCATTTGTATATTCTGAGTTTAACTTTTCCTGCATCACTCACCTCAACCCCTTCTTTAACCAAATGCTGCTTTTGTCTGTCGAACGAATCAGCCTTTAAAGATATTTCACCCTTGCTGTTTATCACTCGATACCAAGGCAGTTTGCTACCTTCTGGCAGGTTACCCAGCGCTTTACCAACATGGCGCGCATAGCCCGGAAATCCTGAAAAACGTGCTATGTCTCCATAAGTTGTTACTTTCCCATATGGAATTTGGTGAATCACAGCAAAGATTTGGCTTAAAAATTGGTCCATACTAAATGTTCCTAGTTCATAAATACCAATCACAGTAAGTAAGTGTTCAAAAATAGCGCAGGGAAAAAGCTTGAGAGCAAGGCCGCTCTTTTTGATAAGAAGTTTTGATAAGTAGTTATTCTACAATCAAAAAATCTAACGAGGTTATCGAGTTTTTTAACAAGCTAGGGTGACCAGTTAATTACTACGATTGGTATGGTACCACGGATCGGTAGAAGGAGAGGGCTATGGTATTTACAACGTTTCAGTTCTTGATCACCACATTATTAGCGGTTGTTTGCGCGAGAGCAATCAGTTTAAGTGAGGGAGATATCCCGGTGCTTGCAATGGTAATTCCTGCTTTATGGATTTTACCGCAGGGGGGCATAGCAGGATTAGCTTTGCTTGTTTCCATGACCACTTATGGTCTAACCCTTCCTTTGCAGCCTATCACGCTGTCTGTCAGTGCGTGGGTACTATTCCCGTTATTGATGGTGGTCTTCTCAAGACGCAGTAGTTTGTCGGTCGTGATTATTTCCGGCTTGATTGTGACTACTTTGCAGGTCGGGATCATGGTGACACAATCAGCAGGCAAGCTTGAAGGTGTCCCGTGGGTTACCACACTTCAAACCTTATCAATCATCGTGATTTGGTGGGCGGCAAATCATCTTAAGCCTGCCAGCCGACACAGCTGGTGGTCATTAGGCTTAATACTTCCATTATGGATAGCCGATTTACCTTATGCCGCTTTGGTTGCCTTGTGTGTAACGGGCATCATGGCATCGATGGAAACGCTGACGCGCTTGAAAACCTTCCGCTGGAATAAACTACTGTGTTGGACACTGCCAACGGTCGGTTTTGCGGCTCTGGTGATTACTCCAAGCATCGAAGTACCGAGCCCAGTCTTTGTGGTGTGGTTGTGTCTATTAGGTACCGCGTGGATGACAGACTACATCATTCGCACAGAAGATAACGAAGACATCGATATCTAGTACTCCAGCAATCCAAACCTTCCAAATGCAGGTAAATGGTGAATTTACCTGCGATTTTCTAATGGTTTGAATAAAGGATAAGCACTTAGACCGCAATTGTTCAAAAATAGGGTGGAAGGGCTTGCAATGGTTGCTGTGATGCTTAATAATCCAATCACTCTTTGAGGCAAGCCTCTTAGAAAACGAATCTATGGGGGCCTGGTCCTCCCGCAACAATAGCTCGTGAACTCGGTCAGGCCTGGAAGGGAGCAGCCGCAGCGAGTGACTTGTGTGCCGGGATGTGGCTGGGTTCCCACCCCTTAATGAAGCCTGCAATATATGTTATATCTATAGCATTGATATATGTACTAATTGCAGTATTCCGCCTTTAAAAGCCAGTCTGGATAAAACCAGAAAATGTCATATCAGTACCAGAAAATGGCAATCTAGTACAAAAAAGTGTCCTATACTCAAAACGGTTGTAATTTTACATCGTTGAGGGACGTTATGTATGTACGTAATCTAAGAAAGCCAAGTCCTACCAAAAACGTCATCAAGTTCTCTAGTCCTAAAAATAACGACATGATTCTGTGTGAAAGTCGTTTGGAGTTTGATGCCTGCTTTCACCTCGAGTACTCCAAAGACGTCATTTCGTTCAGTAGTCAACCAACCGGTTTTTACTATGAGCTTGACGGTAAAAACAATCCTTATACACCTGATTTTTTGGTTCATCTTCGTGATGGAAGCCGTCAGTATTGGGAAGTTAAGCCACGACATGTAGCGCAGAAGCCAGAATTTCAATTGAAATTCATGGCCCAGCAAAGTGCGGCGATAGCACTTGGAGAAACCTTGAACTTAGTTACTAGTCGTCAGATACGTTTGAATCCTATCCTGAATAACCTAAAACTCATGCATGCCTATCATGGCTTTTATCAAATAACCAAGCTTCAAACTGATATCATCGCACTTGTCTGGCGTTTAGGAGCAGTACCCCTCCAAGGTGTAGCGTTGGAACTCGATCTTCCGCTAGCTGAGGCAAAATCTTCGGTATTGCCATTACTGGCGAAAGGAGAACTAGTCGCAGACTTAAAAAGTGCAGTGTTTGGTACGGAGACGGTGCTAACAGTGGGGTAAAAAACAATGTCTATTGGCCCTTTTGATGATGAATCTGAATCAATTCGTAATGTACAAGTTAGCTTGGAAGAACAACGAGAAGATGAACATAATACTCTGAAATATCGGAGCCTTTCTGATTCAAAACTAATAGAGCGGGATTTAAGCTCTTACCCTGAAGAGCAGCAAAACATTGCTTTGCAGCGATACAAGCTCATCTCCCTAATAGCGAAAGATAACAACCATGGGTGGTCGCCCACTACGCTCAATCCACTTATAAGCAAACATTTCGAAGCATGTGGTTTGTCGAAAAAGCCTAGCTCTAGGACTGTTTGCCGGTGGCGTGCAGCGTTTAATGAAAGCGGTGGTGATATAAAGTCCTTGGTCAACCGTCATCACGATAAAGGTAGCAAAGAGAAAAAGGTTGTTGGTGATGAGAAGTACTTTGAAGAGGCACTGGAGCGTTTTTTAACGTCAACACGCCCATCCTATGCCAAAGCATATGAGTTCTATTCAGATAGTATCATCCTCGCAAATGAGACAATTGTTGAGGGTAAGATCTCTAAGCTGACGTACGAAGGGTTTAAAAAACGACTAAAGTCTTTACCTCCATACATGGTGGCGGTGGGTCGTTATGGGCAATATTTTGCCGACCTTTGGTTCAGGTATTTTGATGCTCACGAGCCCCCAACAAGAGTTTTGCAACGTGTTGAAATCGATCACACCCCCCTAGATGTTATTTTAATAGATGACGAGTTACTTGTTCCTTTGGGCCGCCCTTACTTAACTTTGCTGGTTGATGTCTTCAGTGGTTGTATTATTGGTTACCACATTGGCTTTAAAGCCCCAAGTTATGTGTCTGTGTCAAAAGCTATTATCAACAGTGTTAAGCCCAAAAATGACCTAGTTACTAAGGGTTTCGAGTTAAATAATCGTTGGGATTGTCATGGCAAAATTGAGACTTTAGTCGTCGATAATGGGGCGGAGTTTTGGTCAAAGAGTTTAGAGAAAGCGTGTTTAGAGTCAGGTATACACATTGATTACAATAAAGTGCGTCGCCCCTGGTTGAAGCCATTTGTTGAAAGAGCTTTTGGCAAGATCAATGAGATGTTTCTGATGACTATACCCGGTAAAACATTCTCAAATACTATTGAAAAAGCTGATTACAACCCTACAAAAGACGCTGTTGTTAGGTTTTCTGTGTTTTGCGAAGAGTTCTTGAGGTGGGTCGTTGATGTTCATAATGTTAAGCCTGATCAGCGAATGTCTCGCATACCATCACTCTATTGGCAACAAAGTGTCGATTCTATAAAACCACTAGAACTCGCGATTGAAGACGAACAGCATTTCACAGTAGTGATGGGAATAGCGGATGAAAGAAAGCTTACTTCTCTGGGGATAACCTACGAGCATTTGCAATACGACTGCCGAGCGTTATCTGACTATCGAAAGCAATACCCACAGAAGAAAGCCTCTAAGAAGCATATCAAAATAGACCCGGACGATTTATCGAGCATCTATATTTTTCTTGATGAGCTTGGTGGTTACCTTGAGGTGCCGGCAAAAGATCCAGTTGGTTACACGAAAAAGCTTAGTCTAGAAGTACACCGAACATTGGTTGCTGCTCATCGGAAGTACATAGATACTCAAATTGATATCGTTGGTTTAGCCAAGGCTCGTATGGCATTGCATAAGCGAATTCTTGCAGAACAAGAGAATGGTAAGCAGCGAGGTCTCGTCAGTGTTAATCAGAAACACGCCAAAAAATTGGCTGCTCATAAGGGTATATCTAGCGATAAACCTGGCACGATTGAAGAAAATAAAATCCCAGAAACTAATGCCTCACAGCCAGGGAAGGTCTCTGCGATCTCATTATGGAATCAATCGAGAGACAAACTACATAAGCGAGGGGAGTAATGACCGAAAACGGTGAGTTAAGAGCGTTCTATGACTCTTACATAGTGCTTCCCCATTTAAATACGGTCATTAGTGATCTCGATTGGCTCAGATTACGGGGCCGATCTGGTGGCTCGGTACCTTCAATGATAATAATGGGTGATTCTGGCTCTGGTAAGTCTGCCTTGCTGGATTATTATATCAATACTCATCTTAGGAACGGCTCTCGGCAGGTATTATTGACGCGGGTTAGGCCTACACTGCTAGAAACATTAAAATGGATGAATTATGAACTTGGACGTAAGAACTCGCGTGCAAAACCTTGTGACTATGGGTTAACTGACTCAGTGATAAGATTGTTAAAGCAGTCTGATGTTGAGTTAATCATCATTGATGAGTGTCAGGAGCTAATTCAAAGCCGACGTCAGAAAGAGCGCCAGGATGTTAACGATAGACTTAAGTTTATCAGTGAAAGTACAAAAAAACCGATAGTGTGGGTGGGGTTACCTTGCTCCAAGCACCTACTTTCCGACGGGCAGTGGGAATCTCGAGCTAAGGTTGTGTATCAACTGCCTTATTTTAAATTGAGTCATGAAGCGAGTAGAGATAGTTTCGTTAAGTTATTGGATCTTTTTGACAAAATTCTACCAATACCGTCTTTTGAAACTCTAAGCTCCCCTCAAGTCGGCTTTCCACTGTTTGCAGCCTCACGAGGCGAGATGCGAGCTCTTAAAGAGCTAATTGGCGCAGCGCTTTCGGAGGCACTTTCTGAGGGGAGCAGTTCATTGAGGTTGGAACATTTTGCCGTTGCGTGGGAGAGATTTAATAGGCAACGTAGCGTCAGCGATGAGAACCCTTTTGAGGTTGATATGGTTGATGATCTTAAAGTTAGTGAGATTGAGGCTCATACTGATTTCGAGTTAGATAGTGAAACGGATACATTGGTACAAACTGAGCGTATTTTTTCTGATGCTACATCGCTGGCAAAACTTCTTACCAAGAGCTGATGCAATTTAATAGACAAATGTCTGTTATATCGAACTTTTGATTTTAAGTACCCAGATGTAACAAGCAACCCCTTCAGTTGTCCTCTTGAGGAGATAGAGATTGTTGAGTTAGCGATAGAGACAGACTACAACTATCTAGCCAAGTCCAAAGAAGGTGGCTGATAAATCAATCATTCACAGGCATTTTACCTATTGAGCTTCTTTTAAGTAAAAAAACGTTGAGATTGCTCTAGTCGTTGTTACTTTATCTTGTCTATCAAAGCAGCTTTGTCTTCATCACTTAGCTTGTCTATGATACAAGCCAATTCCGCACTCAATTCGCTCCTACAGAAAAAGTAGTTTAGCGGCACATCTAATTCTTCAGCCATACGTTCAAGCGTACCAATATCGGGTACATGCCTGCCTTTCTCGTAATGATTCATACGACCGCTAGCAGAACTCTGCTCCATACCAATTTTCACCCCTAAATCTTTTTGGGTGATCTTGGCTTTTTTACGCGCAGCTTTGAGCCTCGCTGGGATTGGGTTGTCTTTTTGCACTTACACATTTCTTTTCAACCTTTAGATAACTTAGATTGTCTAAGTTTTACTGATTTTTGTATACTTAGCAATCCTAAGTTTTTATTACCTGTAAGAGTCACATGAAGAAAGTAACCAGAATTAACCCTCACATGTTTAACCTATTGATTGAAAAAGGGATGGATAATTTCTCCGTCACAGAAGCTAGAGATGCTTTGCTAAACAGTGCTTCAGCCTTCTCGAGCAAGGACGATGCGCGGAAGTATGTTTATAAGCAACTTTTATCATTTGAGGAGAAAGGCTGGCTTTCTGTTATTGGGGCTCGTAGAGACAAACGTTACCATCAAACTAACGAATTCAAAGCGCTCACAATTGAGCCTAGAGTGGCTAGAAATAGGAAAACTAAAGTCGATTCAATAGCTGTTCAAACTTCGGAGTACTCTCTAAATGCATTAGAGCAAGAGAAGAAACAGCATGAAGGCGAACTGGCGATTACTCTAGGCGAGATTGAGGAATACCAATCGTTGTTAACGCGTTTCCCAAACAACAAGCAAGATATGCAGCCGCTATTTAATGCAGCAAGAGAACGCTCAGCCAAGCTATTAGGCAGAATTAATGCACTAACCAACTGGATGCAAGTCGCCCAAAGTAAGGTTCCTCAATGTTAAGAGCATGGCAAGCCGAGTGTGCAGCTCAAGCTATCGAGAAATTCACTTCAAACAAGCATTCACACTTCTTCTGCCAAGCGACCCCAGGTGCTGGTAAAACCGTTATGGCCGCCGAGGTCGCGAGTCGGTTATTTGAACAAGGCATGATTGACCTAGTGCTGTGTTTCTCTCCCTCTCTGACTGTTGCAGAAGGGATGCAAAAGACCTTTTCATGGAAGCTCGAATGTTCCTTTAATGGAGGTTTGGGTTCCCTTGGGGGCTCTTACACCTACCAATCCATCCGTTTTTTGGATGAAAACTTTTGGAGCACCGTCAGTAAGTATCGAGTACTAGTGGTATTTGATGAGATCCACCATTGTTCGTTTGATGACGAGGGGCGGTCAAACTCATGGGGGCTAGAAATTGTCTCGAAGATCCAAGGCTTTGCTCATTATACTTTGGCGCTGTCGGGCACTCCTTGGCGTTCTGATCGGCTACCGATTGTCATGGCCGAGTATTCTGATCCTGATGGCAAGGTTGTTTGCGATTACCAATACGGCTTGCAACAGGCTGTTGAAGACGAAGTATGCCGCCGCCCTAAAATCGTTTTAATCGATAATGAACACCTGAGTGTTAAGGCTGGCAGTGACAATCAACACTTCGCCTCTATTCTTGACTGTCTTAAACAATCTGATGTGTCTTACCAAAGCGTCATTCACAATGAAGACGCTATGAATTACATATTAAATAGTGGTTGCCAAAAGCTAGCGCAGATAAGGCAAGAGTCCCCAAATGCTGGAGGCTTAGTGGTTGCATCTTCTATTAAGCACGCTAAAGACATTCAAAAGCGACTTGTTGAGCACTTTAATCAATCAGCGTGCATCGTGACTTATCACCATGACAATCCGTTACACGAAATAGAGTCGTTTCGTCACTCAACAGTTCAGTGGATAGTCAGTGTCGGGATGATAAGTGAAGGAACGGATATTCCTAGGCTTCAAGTATGCTGCCACATGAGTTCGGTAAAAACGGAACTCTATTTTAGACAAGTCCTTGGGCGAATTTTAAGAATCAATGATTCCCCCAACCAAGAAGCGTGGTTGTATACCTTTGCCGAAGAAAGTTTGATTGGGTTTGCTGAAAGAATTGAGCAGGATATTCCTGATAGCTGCATGTACATTAAACAAGATAACAACGTACCGAGTGGTGTTGATGAAATACGCCTGCAGTCAAGCACTGTATCGGAAAGCGTTCAATCTAATCGACCCCAACCAAGCTTACTTAGTTGGGGAGAAACTTCAGATATGATGAATTCAAATAATGCAGGGTTCACTTTAGCATTTGATGAACTGAGGTTAGGCCAATTTAAACAGCGAGTGATCGCTGCATTTATCTAAATAGATTCCGCTTCAATCTCTTTCAGTGTTTTGCCTGTAGCACTTCTCCAGTAATCGGGTCCGCTGTAAGGGTAACCAAGTAGTTGCGTATTTCGGTGATTGCG
>NZ_JBFRJM010000097.1:0-205 GCF_041468865.1 Vibrio sp. 10N.286.52.C3
TTCCAAATTGTTAAAGAGCTAGATATTTCAAAAGAAATAACCATTTTTAAAGATTCTTAAGGAAGAACACTTAAAGATGGTGGAGCTATGCGGGATCGAACCGCAGACCTCCTCGCTGCCAGCGAGGCGCTCTCCCAGCTGAGCTATAGCCCCATCTGGAAAAGTATTTCCTACTCTTAACTTATTAAACCATCAATCTGTGTGG
>NZ_JBFRJM010000098.1:0-25682 GCF_041468865.1 Vibrio sp. 10N.286.52.C3
GGCCTCCTCCTACTCGATTGGATGGTAGGGGAGTTAGGCAGTTAAGCCTTTAAGTAGTTAACCCGTTAAAAGCTGAACTACGCTTGTTTGTTTTTCAGGGTAGACTTCAACATTTGGAATAACCACTGATTCAAAGGTGCGTCTTTTTGCGAGCGGCGGCAGCTCATCACATAGCTCACATCTATGGTTCATGTTCGATTGTTAAAGTTACTCCAACAAAAACACAGATACCAAACGAACAAAGAATTAGAAATACAACGAGGTGATGTATGAACAAGTTAATCGCACTTGGATTGATGGCTTTGTCTATGAACACGGCTTTCGCGGCTGACGGTACTTATGCGAGTACTCTCGATATGATGAGAAGCGAAGGCAATCAAGTAAAGGCTGAGCGTGTTGAATCTGATCCAGTGCTTGAAGGAAGAAATGACGCCGCTAATGGCGGAATAAAATTCCAAAAGAACGTTGATCAAGACCAAACGATCCAGCTTACAGGTCGTCGTGATTAACGTTAAAGATGTGCTTACCATTGTCATGAGAAATGCTGGGCCCTCGGGTGCAGCATTTTTCGTTATTGGGTTGTGGAGTATTTTATAAACTCTAGCGATCTAGCCTTGGCATGTTGTGTAACGTGTGGCATTTTGTTGTTCTCTAATTTAAGAACGCGACTCGGTGTTGGTTAAGCATTACAAACCAGTAAGCGAACGCTCGAAAGGACTAGGAATGACTCAAAAAGAAACGGGAATGATTCGTCATATTCTACTGATTAAGTTTAAAGAAAACGCTGAGGCTTCAGAGGTTCAAAAACTAAAGATGTTGTTTGAAGCGATGCCAAACAAGGTTGAAGGGGTCACTTCAGTAGAATGGGGATTAAATGACAGCCCTGAAAACAAGAATCAAGGTTATACCCACTCGGTGTTAATGACGTTCGCCGATGAAGAAGGCCGTCAGAATTACCTTCCGCACCCTGAGCATGATGCGCTGAAAGATGTGTTTCGTCCGCTTTTAGAAGACATCATTGTGTTTGATTACTCCCTGTAATTAGGTTCTGAGTAGGTCTCTTGTGTTTTACTTACCTTCGATAATGAAGAGTTAGGGCCTAGCGATTAAGCCCTAACTCAATAAGAAACGACTTACTCTGTTGGCGAAATAGTGACTGGTGCAAACGATGCGACAGCATTCCCGCCTGCGCCCCAGCGGTAGCGAGGCCAGAAGATAACTGTCTGATTGGGGTAGTACGTCTGTTTGTCGTAGTCCAGATAAGGCATCTCAACGAGGTCTATCTGTGGTTCTAAACGACCTTTATGTCATCTACTGTTTACGCTCATTTTTATTCCGTTAACCTGCCAATAGGCAGTAAAGTTAACGCAAAGCGTGAATAAGAATGGCATTACTTTTAAATAATGCCGTTGTGCCACGGTTAAGCTCTAGTCAATTTGATAGCCACTTCTGATTCCAGTTCACTTAATGGTCGAGGTTTACTGAAGTAATAACCTTGCAGCAGATCTATCCCCAGTCCGTTTAGGCGTTGGTTATGATCAGCAGTTTCCACCCCTTCAGCTACAACACGATAGCCCAAGCTTTTACCCATCATGATCATAGTGTTGACGAAGTCTAAGTTGGTCTGCCCTTGAGTTATGTCAGAGATAAATGAACGGTCGATCTTTACTTCACTTAGTGGAAGTTGCTTTAGTAGAGATAGAGAAGAGAATCCCGTGCCAAAATCGTCAAGAGAGATAGAAATTCCTACATCGTGTAGTTCTTTAAGTGAGTTTATGCATAACTCGTAATCGACAATTGCTGCTGACTCGGTTATCTCAATACAGAATAACGTCAAAGGAAGCTGGTATTGGCGAATAGTTCGAATGATTTCTTGAGCGAAGTGAGGCTGTATCAGCTGTTTTGCACTGATATTAATGGAAATATGGCTCATGGTTTGTAGCCATTCAGATCCTTCAACATCCTTACAAACTCGATGAATGATACATTCACCAAGCTTGCTGATTAGGCCAGCTGATTCAGCAACCTCGATAAACTGGTCAGGAGGGACATCCCCCAATGTTGGAGATTCCCATCTTGCTAGTGCTTCAACAGCAGTAATCTTTTCATCTTGCCCACAATATTGAGGTTGGTAGTGCACCTTTATTTCTTGTTGAGCGATGGCACGACTGAGTTGGTGCTCTATTTCGATTATGTTTTCCGTCTCTTTTGCCATTGACCTTTGAAAGTTGAGATAGCTTTGTCCTCCCAGCTTTTTAGCTTGATACATGGCAATGTCGGCCTGCTTAATTAATTCTTCGGCACTTACGCCATCATAAGGATACATAGCGATGCCTAGGCTTCCTTGGCTGATAATCTCAATATCATCAACGATCAATGGGTTTTGAACGGCATTTAAAATCTGCGTGGCGAGTGCGTTGATGTCTGCTTCGGAACTGACATTACACAAAAACAAGAATTCGTCACCTCCCAAACGTGCGACAAGGTGTTCACTTGATAGCACGTTCTGAATATGTTTGGTCACGTGGCAAAGAAGTGCATCACCGACGTGATGACCAAAAGAGTCGTTGATAATCTTAAAACGGTTAAGATCCATCAACATGACCGCGCGTTTTTGGTTAGGTCGATTCACAATGTGTTGCGCGATGCTTTCCATTATTTTCCGGCGATTAGCGATGCCAGTAAGCGCATCATAATACGCCATGTGTTGAATCTTTTCCGCATCTTCTCGCTCTTGAGTTACATCCGTCATTGAGCCAATGAAGCGCACAGCCTGCCCTTCTGCATTATGAACCGCTGAGCCATTGGCATGAACCCAGATATATCCGCGATGTTGCGTCTTCATCCTGAATTCACATTTGAACGGTACTTCTCCGTTTAAGTGGTTATGAATGGCGGACTCGAGAAGTTCTAAGTCTTCTGAGTGTATATATTGGAACAGATGGTCACATCCTAACTTACGATCAGAAAAGGTATCTTGACAGCCAATCATTTTGGTTAACCGACTGTTCCAGACAAGAGTATTGGTTAGTAAGTCCCAATCCCAGATACCATCGTTTGAGCTGTTAGATACTACTTTGAGCTGTTGCAACAACTGTTGGGAGTTCTTCTGACGATTGTTACTTGTATTGATAAGCTCGTCGCGCTCGATGAACAGTGCGAGCATATCTAAATAATTGTTGAATACCGATTGTGTACCGATATCTTGGTGATCTTGCAATGAATCAACAACAGCGACGAGCTTCCAGTGATCTTCTTGCCCTGAGTTGATAGGAAGAATGGAAGCAACGAAATGATCATAGCGTTCGAAAAATGGGAAATTGCGAATATCGTCTTGAATATCTGTTTGTTGCGGTAGGGTAGTTGGCTGAGTCATGCCTTTTTCTACCCATTTCCTAATAGTGTATTGCTCCGAATTACACTCAGCGAGACAGGCCCAGTCAAGATTGTTTCCGTAAAGGCTTTGAGCATCTCTAATTGAGTCAAAACCTCCTTGTGCTTGTGAATAGAAATTTTCGAATATCTCAGCGGGAGAACGCCCTTGCACATTTAAGAGGATTTGGCGAGTTGAGTTGATATCTTCTTTATGTTCGAGATCTGGGTTTGTGTTACCGCAAGACTGATGAACGATGAGCTTTTGCGGGACACTATTATTGGCATTATTAAAAGGCTTCCCAGAAATACGTTCCAACACGCGGTGAAATACTTGCGTCGCTAGAAGCTCAAGCTGTTGGTCTACTGTTGTTAACTTGGGATTGAATTGTTGACCGACGAAAATATTATCAATGCCTACGATGGCGACATCGTCAGGTACCGAGATATTGCTGTGAGACAGTTGCTCCATCATACCTACAGCATTGTGGTCAGTTGCGCAGATAACCGCAGTGCATTTGGATTTACGCTGTATAAATTCTATTGCGGCTTCTCGTCCCCCAGATAGAGAACAATTCGACACGCGGAAGAAATGGCGTTGGTTGAATGAGCCTTTATGATCAATCACCGTGCGTTGATACGCTTTGAAGCGAGACCTGATATCATTAACAGTGAGATCGCCACAAAAGCCGATTTCTTCGTGTCCTTGACTTTGTAACCATTCATAGAGCTTAGTGACACCATCGCTTTGCACACTATAATACTGCTCAACGGGCAGCGGCGCATAGCTTGCTCCAATAGAAATGACTGGAATGTTTGCGTTTATAGCTTCTTCGATCAACTTTACTGTCGCTGCATGGAGAACGACCACAAGGGCATCGAGATGATTAAAATATATAGGAAGTTTAAAATCTCTTCGCTCACCCGAGCGGATGAAGATCAGATTGACTTTATGGTTTTTCGCAAGCCTTCTAAGGGTTGCATTTAGCTCGCCCATGTAGAAGCCACTGAGCATAGGCAGCACAATGCCAACGGTAGGACGTTTTTTAGATGTAACAATAGTCATGTTATTAGCCGGTCGAAAGTTGTGTTGTGTAGAACTGTTTTCGGGGGAGAATAGGTATCTTTTTATTATTTCTTCCATGCTCTACTAAGCGAGCTTGAAAATAAACTTACGGCAAAAGGAAATGCAAAACCACGCACAATCCGAGTAAGTCTAACTTATATATTTGAGAGGTTACTCAGAAGCGGTCCTCAATTTATGGACATGACTTAAGCGACTGATCTGTTCTGACAGTACCTAGAATAACCGGAACGGATTATGACTAGAAACGCAGAAACCACTCTCCTGAATTTAATTGCAACAATAAATGGCATACAAACGTAGAGGTAGCGCACAGAATCGAAAAAGGGGATATCGTGATCACATAATCATTGATCTAGCCGAGAGTGAGATAGTGGCGAGAGTTCGATAATTCGTTGTCGGATCTAAATTAGAACTGTAAATCTAATTTCTAAGTAGTTGTTATCTCAGGAAGAGTTTTTGTGCTATGCGCCCCTATATTAAATACATTATCCCTATTTTAATTCCTTTCATTATCCTCGTCATGCCGCTATCAGCGTTTCCATTTGAAGGCCTTACGATTATTCAACAACGCGTTATTGCGATCTTTTTGTTAGCGGCATTGTGCTGGGTGTTCGAGCCTATCCCTATTTACGCGACGTCTGTTGTTATTATCGTTCTGCAATTATTGATGTTGTCGGATAAAGGGCTGATCTTTTTAAGGTTTGAGCATGGGGAAGAACATTTTGGTGAGCTGTTAAAATACAGCGATATCATGGCGACATTCGCTAGCCCAATCATCATGCTGTTTTTGGGTGGTTTCTTCTTAGCAATGGCCGCCACTAAATATCGATTAGACGTAAACTTAGCTCGCGTGTTGTTGAAGCCATTTGGACAAGACCCAAAGTTTGTGATGCTCGGCTTAATGTTGATCACTGGTATCTTTTCGATGTTTATGTCTAACACGGCAACAACGGCAATGATGCTCTCTATTTTAACGCCGGTACTGGCTGTGTTTGGTCCGAAAGACCCCGGTCGTGTAGCGTTTGCGCTTTGTATCCCGGTTGCCGCTAACATCGGTGGCATTGGTACTCCGATCGGTACCCCTCCGAACGCTATCGCACTTAAATATTTAGTTGGCGATAACCTCATTACGTTCGGTGAATGGATGGCATTTGGTGTGCCGTTTGTTGTGATTATGATGGCGTTAGCGTGGTTTTTAATAGGCTTTATGTACAAAGCTGACCAAAAGAAAATCGAGCTAAGCATCAAAGGTAAATTCCTTAAAACGCCTAAAGCCATTGCGGTGTACGTCACTTTTGCGCTGACCATCATTCTTTGGTTAATGGGTTCAAGCCATGGCATGAACTCTTACACCGTCGCTCTGATTCCTGTCGCTGTGTTCTCACTCACAGGGATCATCAATAAAGAAGACCTGAAGAAAATTTCTTGGGACGTATTGTGGCTTGTATCAGGTGGTATTGCGCTTGGTTTAGCGCTCGATAAAACTGGCTTAGCAAAGCTCGTGGTACACAGTATTCCGTTTGATAGCTACTCACCCTATGTGGTGTTGTTCGGAGCGGCGTTCTTGTGTTTGGTAATGGCAAACTTTATGTCTCATACCGCAACGGCTAACTTGTTAATGCCAATTATGGCGGCATTAGGTTCGTCTATGGCTTCACTCACGCCACTAGGCGGTGAGCTAACGTTAATTTTGGTTGTGACTTTTGCCGCTTCATTAGGTATGTCGCTGCCAATCAGTACGCCACCGAATGCGTTGGCTCATGCCACTGGTCATGTGCAAAGTAATCAAATGGCCAGAATCGGTATTATTTTGGGTGTGGTTGGTGTGCTACTGAGTTTTGTTATGGTGTGGGTGCTACATTCAATTGGTCACATAGGATAACGATACGTGTATCAACAAAAGCTAGAAGCACTGATCGAGCGCTATTTTAACCAAACAGAACGTCGGGTGACGTGCTGTGCCGGTAACACCATTATTGAACAATCAGCGTTAAACACTCGTTTATATTATGTGTTTAGTGGAGAACTGGAAGGGTTTTATACCGATGCGAATACACCGCAAGTGCGAGTATTTAGCGCGGGTAGTGGGGCTTTTATAGGCGTTCATAGCTTCTTTTCAGGTAATTGGACAGCATCTTCAACGGTTGTTGCTAAAACCGATGTTGAGTTAGCGTGGATCGATAAAGACACGCCTGCAGAAGATGAACGTAAATTTGGTCCTCTTACCGCACAGTTCACACCTGTAATTGTCAATGAGTTGTCGCGTCGTCAACGCCGCGCAACACAAGAAGCGATAGCGAAACAAAAAGCGCTAGAGAAGTTACATACTGCTGAGCAAATGACGACCTTGGGTCAATTGGCTGCAGGGATTGCTCATGAGCTTAACAACGCTATTGGTGTCGTAAATAGTAAATCTGGTCGACTTGAAACGGTCATCATGGATCTGCTTGAAGAAGTGCATCCAGAAGCCAGTCAATTTTTCGATTTTGGGTTAATGCATGGTCAGAAAACGTCGTCGTCAGAAGCACGAACACGTGGGCGACAATTTGAAAGAAAATATGGTTTAGACAAAAACATTGCTCGCTCTCTTGCAAAGGCGATTCCAATTGATGCTTTATCTGCAACAGACGTTATTTCAAAGCATTGGCTGAAAAAACCAGAAGAAGCGATTCGTTTTTGGCAGATGGGCTGTGATTTACATGATTTGCGTTTGGCATCTAGACACACCGTCGGCATCGTAAAATCGGTTAAACAACTTGGCAGAGTTGATATCGACACCGAAGAAGCGGTTGATATTAACGACTCCATTAACCATGCCTTATCGTTGCTACAAAGTGAGTTACGTAGAGTGTCTGTGCGATTGAGCCCTGCGGATTTACCGTCTTTTAAAGGCTCGAAAACAGAGCTCGTTCAGATTTGGGTCAACATTATAAAGAATGCTTGTGATGCAATGTCGAATTCAGACGATGCCGCAATAGAGATTCAAACCAGATTAAGTAAGAAAAGGATATTAGTTACGATCGCGAATAACGGCCCTGAGATAGACGAGGCGACTCGTAGAAAGGTATTTCAGCCCAACTTCACCACTAAAAAAGGTGGTTTATCGTTTGGATTGGGCTTGGGTTTATCAGTAGTTAAGCGGATTGTGGCAGGTTATGGCGGAAGTATTATTGTGAAAAGTGATGCTTCTAAAACGGTATTTAGAATCAAGTTACCAATAGAGGGTGAACATGGAGAAGCTTAATTTAATCTGTGTCGATGACCAGAGAGAAGTACTGAGCGCAGTGGTACAAGATTTAGAGCCGCTGGCGAGTTGGCTGAATATTGAAGATTGTGAATCAGCGCAAGAAGTGCTTGATCTCATTGATGAACTTGACGCAGAAGGCGAACACATTACCGTCATCGTGTCTGATCATGTGATGCCAGGGAAAACGGGGGTGGAGTTACTCACTGAAGTGTTCCATGACAGTCGCTTTCCGAATACCAAGAAAATTCTTCTTACGGGGCAGGCCACTCATACTGATACCATCAATGCGATTAATGCAGCAGGCATCGACCGTTACTTTGAAAAGCCTTGGCAAGCAAGCACATTGGTTGAGTGCATTCGTACTCTTGTCACTGAGTACATATTTGATCAAGGGCTTGATTACACGGACTATCAGAATGAGCTCGACCAGCAGGTTGTGTTCAGACGCTTGCGTTAGCCTCTTATGTTAGCGACTTACATTATTCACTAGTGTAAGTCGCTTGAAATTCTATGCACCGAAGGACGCTTTCTGAAGGGTTTTTCTTTGAAAGATGTAATCTTTCGCTGCTTATTTTACCTACCTCTTTTAGTCGTTCAGGTTTTGGTACTCAGTTATTAACACACTGGTTGCTGGCTTTAGTCTAAAACTCATACGCTACGCCAACGCCAACGGATGCATTGTGTTTTCTTCAGGAACGATTCCCTGAACATACAGCAGAGCTAAAATGTGTCGCAGAGTTCCCGTGTCGTTTGTTAGAAAAGTAAGTCGAAATTATTCAAAAGTGATTCCTAACGCGTGGGACGTGGAGTTCTAAGCCAAATCGGTACTTACAACGTAAAGGACTAGGCTTTTGACGGCTTACTGCGTAATAATGCATTCGCCCACAAGTGGGGGTTTATAGTCAGTAGGATTTTAAAATGAGTGAGATTGCTCGCTTTATATCTGGTGAAGCGCCGGACAAATTTGGTCGAAATATAGAACAGTTATTGGCTTACAATCATTTTTGGTTGGAGCATGACCATAAGTACATTCAAGTGTTCTTCCCAATAGATGAGGGGACTAAGTTTAATCAACATGCCCCGTTGGTTACTCAAGAAGATAAGGTGCTTTTTGCTAATTCAGAAGCGCTCCGCACAGCTCATCTACAAGTGCTTGACCTGATGCTTGAGTTTTGGGGTATGCAGCGAAACGGGAGTGAAATATCTTCATCGTTACCACTTAGCCCGGCTAATCACGTATGGTTAAAGAATCATGACCATAACCAGCTAAGGTTAACGCGAGCCATTCGCAGTTTGTACTTGTTGGGTAATGAAGAGGTTGCGGCTCGGTTATGTGACTTTTTAGTATCAGCGGCGACCGAGACAGGGTTGGTGTCGGATAAAACCGTTCAGTATTGGCGCAATGCCTTAGAAGGTTAGGGTTTTTCTGTGCAGAGCTTCCGGCACTGCTCATAATTGATTCTCAATGCGCGGTATTTTGTACGATGCCGCTTTCTCTATATTCAACATTTGAATGCAATTTGTGGAATATATCAAAGTTAATTAAACTGATGGTAAGTTATTACTTTTCATTATGTTAGGGTTCTTTTCTTAAGGTCAGCGGATTAGGAAGAGGCTAATGAAAAAGGGATTTGTGATAGCGATATCAATCGGCTTTGTTGTCTTCTTCCTTGTTGGTCGTGAGCTTCAGTGGTTCGGGTCCAGTAATTCCGAGTCGTTTCCTAAACTTCCGGATAGTCCCCAATTTGTTCCTTCTATCGATTTCGACGGTGAGTGGCTAGGCCGCCGTATTAACACCACTGGCAATAATATGTGTGAACGCACAACCATCACCGGAACTATTCGTGAGGGTAAGGCTACTCTAAGGCTTACCTACAATGGAACACCGTTAGAGGGTTGGGTGACGGAAAACGGCGACTTACGTTTATATGCTAAACATCGCCAATGGGATTATCGTTTTTCCGCACGTGGCAGTGGCAGTAGATTTGACGGCCGATGGCACTTAACCAATGGGCCGTGCCAAGGAAGTTGGTTTCTAGAAAAGGTCGATGGCAAGTAGGGTTGTTACTACAAGACGCCGTTTAAAATTAACCAGCACAAGGTTCTTTTAGGAGAGATAAGTGATCAGATTAATCGCCGTGTTCATTGTGGCTTTCGGGCTAGGTGCATATGCGAGCTTACATGTTTTGACAGACTATGTTGTGAGCATTGAAGACAGTCATAAAGCTGCGGTGCGGCAAGGTTTTGAAACCTATAAATATGCAAATACAAAAGACCTTGCCCCATTAATTAAAACATCGAACTTGTTAGCTCGTTATAGTGCTTGTGAATTAGAGGGAGATGAAGGCGATGCGATTGCATTAGCCCTGTCTATTAACGCTATTTCCTTTGGGATGTTATCGAAGCAAGCGTCTGACCTCGATCAAGACACCTTTAGGACTGGTTTGATGATGTACGGAAAACTCAAAGACAACGAAAAAGCGTCTGGTCAGTTAACTGAAATACTTACTGCGTACTGTAAAGATAGTCTTCGCTATCTATACGACTGTGAAAAACTTTCTAATTTGTTAGGCGAAGAATGGGATACACAATGGAAGGAAGTGAAACCAGTATGTACCTAAAAATGATTCAACATATACGGCATTTTGCTATGCCGTATTCAGATGTGATTTGAAAACAAAGGACACAATATGGAAGTAAGGTTGGTCAAAGGTTCAGAGCCTAAGTTCGCTGAATCGATCACCAAAACGAATATGGCGAGTTACTATCAAGCTCGTGGAATCGCTTGGGGTCATAGCCAGTTTTTACGCAGCTGGGATGAGCTGGATAACTATGAAATTTATGTGGGGGATCGCCGTATTGGTGTTGTTCGCTTCAGTTACGCTAGTGGTACAACGTTTCTTAGGGACTTGCAGATATTAGCTGACTGTCAAGGTCAAGGTTTTGGCTCTAAGTGTCTCGATTTGGCTATTGAACATGCGAACAATCAAGCATCGGCTCAGTTAGTGTTGCGCGTGTTCAGTGAGAACCCCGCCATTAAGCTTTATCAATCAAAAGGTTTTACTCAGTTGTCTGAAGTGAAAGGGCTCGTTGAAATGGAGCTGCCTTTAGGGTCATCATTGAGAGAGTGTCATGGATAACCGTATCCAACTAAATTTTGTTAAATACTTATTTTCAGAGTTGCTGTTTATTGTTATTGCACCAGGTCTTGTCTATTGGATATCAGACGGTGATCGTTCATCGCTGCTAACCATAGGGCTGATAATTTGTGTTCCTCCATTAATAAAAATTCTAATGTTGTGGTGGAAGCTTCGCGATAGCTCGTTTGAAATCACGAACGGTCATGTACGTTTAAATGGCGTTGCTTGTGATGTGACTTTACAGCGTAGCTTTCTTCCGTTTGAAATTGGCTCATTCATCAAGCTTTCATACACGAAAGGTGCAATGCAGAAACACAATATTTACCTTTCTAAAGGCGCAATGAGCAAAGAAGAATGGAGCCGTATGTTAGCGTGTCGAACTAGGTCGCCATAAAGAAGCGACATCGCTGTTACTTGAGCTTTTAGTTTCCACGACGAATAGCGATGCGATTAAAGAGTACCAACGAGCGATCTCTTTATATGCTCAAGACCTAGATAAAACCTGGTAAGCAGCGCGTAAAGCTCATTAACTCACATAACAAAAAGCCTAAGCATCAATATGATACTTAGGCTTAAAGGCATAGTTTTTGTTCTTTAGGAAAGCGTTACGCTGAAAGCTCTTTACGAACGATCTCTGCGCCAGCACTTAGCGCATTAAGCTTCGCTGAGGCTATCTCGCGAGGTAGGGGAGCCATGCCGCAGTTGGTGCAAGGGTAGAGCTTGTCGGCATCAACGTACTTAAGTGTTTCACGTAGAGTGCTAGCCACTTCTTCCGGTGTTTCAATCGAATCGGTTGCAACATCAATCGCACCGACCATTACTTTCTTGCCTCGTACGAGCTCAAGCAGCTCAAGAGGTACATGAGAGTTGTGACACTCTAAAGAGATAATGTCGATATTCGATTGCTGCAGCTTAGGGAAGACTTCTTCGTATTGGCGCCACTCGGTGCCTAATGTCTTTTTCCAATCCGTATTCGCTTTAATGCCGTAGCCATAACAAATATGGACTGCTGTTTCGCACTTAAGCCCTTCAATGGCTCTTTCCAAACAAGCGATGCCCCAATTGTTCACTTCATCAAAAAACACGTTAAACGCAGGTTCATCGAACTGAATAATATCCACGCCTGCCGCTTCAAGTTCTTTGGCTTCTTCGTTGAGGATCTTTGCAAATTCCCACGCCAGTTTTTCACGGCTTTGGTAATGCGCATCGTAAAGTGTATCAATCATGGTCATAGGCCCCGGCAGAGCCCATTTGATCGGTTGGTCGGTTTGCTGACGTAAGAACTTCGCATCTTCAACAAACACAGATTTCTGACGAGAAACTGGGCCTACAACCGTCGGTACACTCGCATCGTAACGGTCGCGGATTTTAACGGTTTCACGCTTTTCAAAATCAACGCCATTCAGGTGTTCAATGAAGGTCGTTACAAAGTGTTGACGTGTTTGTTCGCCGTCACTCACAATATCAATGCCTGCTTGCTGTTGCTCGTGCAGAGAGACACGCAGCGCATCTTGTTTGCCGTCTGTGAGTTCATCGCCTTGAAGTTTCCATGGCGACCAAAGCGTCTCTGGTTGTGCAAGCCAAGACGGTTTCGGCAAGCTGCCCGCTGTTGAAGTCGGTAATAGTGTTTTCATAATAATATTGCCTATCCTTGGGTGGTTTGAGAGCGCAATAGACGATTAAAGTGCGTAATTTGCCGACCAGTTCTCTAGAACTGATTGGTATGGCTTAATGAACTTCTCTTCTGCGAATTTACCTTGTTCAACAGCTAGCTGGCTTCGTTCTTCACGGTCGTACACGATTTGAGTCAGCGAGTGATCCAAGTTTTTCAAGTTTGGTTGGTAACAGTTACCCGCAACCGCGTTCGCGTTGTAAATCTCAGGTCGGTAGATTTTCTGGAACGTACCCATGGTACTGATGGTGCTGATAAGCTCTAGATTAGAGTAATCGTTCAGTAGATCACCAAAGAAATAGAAAGCCAGAGGAGCAACACTATTTGGCGGCATGAAATAACGAACTTGTAATCCCATCTTCTTGAAATATTGTTCAGTTAAAGAAGACTCATTCGGTTGGTATTCAAAGCCTAATACAGGGTGTTGGTTTTCAGTACGGTAATAAGTTTTATTATCTGAAACACTCAAACAAATAACAGGTGGTTTCTTAAAGTTCTCTTTGTACGCTTGAGAGTTAACGAAATATTTAAACAGCTTGCCATGTAAATCACCAAAATCTGCTGGAATACTGAATTTATCTTGGCCTTTATTATGATCCAAAAGTAATACGCTGAAGTCATAATCACGAACATAAGAAGAGAAGTTATTCCCGATAATACCTTCTATGCGCTCGTTCGTTTTGTGGTCCAGAATGTTGGTTTTCAGCACTTCAATTGAAGGGAATGCTTCGCCGTTACTTTCAATATCCATATCAACAGAAATGATTTCAAGCTCAACAGAGTAGCGGTCGCCCTTCGGGTTGTCCCAGTGTGCTAACGCATTGAAACTGTTATCGATCATTTGTAGTGCATTACGTAAGTTCGCTTGACGGCTATCGCCACGAGCCAAGTTAGCAAAGTTAGTTGTGATACGCGTGCTGTCTGCAGGCTGGTAGTTTTCGTCGAGGCTAATGCTCTTAATCGTAAAATTAAATTCTTTATTCATGCTGATTTGGTATCCCAATTTTTTTTCTGATTCTCTCGGTCTTTAGTATTAAAACGGCTTTTATTTTTTGCTTGTGACCGGATTAAGAATCGAAGGCTATGCTGCCTGAAATTAATGCTTAGTAGAATTAATGTCGTATAAGTTTATTTGCTTAAGGTTTTTATACGTGGATAGGTTGACTATTAACAATGGTATTACTTCACATTCATCATGAGGAATATTCATGATCTATATGTTTGAATATTCAAGTCGGTGTCAGTTATATTAATTAGCTTGATGGAAATATAGCCACATTAATAGTGTGTTATTTAAGATAATTAATTTAATTAAGAGATGGATGAAATGAGTGAATTGCTGTTGTTGATTTTCTACTGTGCGTTACTAGGCAGTGGTGTTGGTTTTCTTGCCGGGCTTTTGGGCATTGGTGGAGGGCTGATCATTGTTCCTGTGTTAAGCAGCATTTTACTGTATTTAGAAGTTCTACCGTCTGACCAAGTTGTTGTCGCTGCGATTGCGACCTCACTGGCCTCGATTCTATTTACTTCAACGTCTTCTGCGCTCGCTCACCACAAGAACGGCAACGTGCCTTGGGACTTGGCACCTTGGATCATGTTGGGTGTTGCTCTAGGTGCTTTGGTTAGTGGCTTTATGGCAGTTCTGTTACCGGAAAAAATCGTTCGTATTGTGTTCGCCGTGAGTGTGGTTCTTATTGCGATCAAGATGTTCTTAAGCAGTAAAAATGATGCACCTAAGGAACGAAAACTGCCAAACAAGGGCGTGCTAACGGTGCTGACAACCATTACGGGTGGCTTGTCTGCCATGATAGGCATTGGTGGCGGTGCATTGCTGGTTCCGCTATTAACGTTCTTCTCTGTCGATATGAAAAAGGCCATAGGTTGTGCCTCTGCATGTGGCATTGTCATCGCGCTATTTGGCTCGATAGGTTACATCAGTTCAGGCAGCAGTCACTTTGCTCTATCAGACGGTTTTGCTGGCTTTGTTTATCTGCCTGCGCTGTTGGGTATTGTGTGCACGTCTTGGTTTACGGCTCCTTTAGGCGCAAAAGCGACCAACCATTTACCGGTTCCTACGATTAAGAAAATCTTCTCAGTACTGTTAGTGGTTATTGCTGCAAGCATGGTTGCTCGTTAATTGAAGATCGTTCAAGTGTGAATATATAGAACAAAAACGAATAAATTGATCAACCACCAATAATTAGAAAAGGGCAGTTTCATAACTGCTCTTTTTTTGTTTATCGGTCTATGCTTATACAGCTATGTACATGAGTATATTGATAAAACCGTTTAGTTATGAACAATTCACTGCTATAGCTAAATGTATCTTGTTTGATTCAACGGAATGCTATCAATGAGTGGTTTATGGATCCTTTAACGCAGGGCGTGTTAGGCGCTTCTTTGTCACAATCGGCCAGCAAAAAACAACATTTGGTTGTTGCTGGGGTATTAGGACTGCTCTCCGGGTTGGCTCCAGATTTAGATGCACTGATTCAGTCTCAAAGTGACCCTTTGTTGGCTTTGGAATTTCATCGACAATTTACCCACTCACTTTTTTTCATCCCCATTGGCAGTTTGATCTGTGCTTTGGCTCTGCATCACCTGATTGCAAAAAAACGTGGGCTTTCTTTCAAACAAAGTTGGCTGTTTTGTGCTCTGGGCTATGGTACTCATGCACTGTTAGACGCTTGTACCACCTATGGCACGCAGTTACTTTGGCCTTTCACCAACGCGCGTTTTTCTTGGAATACCATATCAATCATCGATCCTGTTTATACGCTTCCCATTCTAGTGTTGCTTGTGTTTGCGACGTTAAAACGAGCGCCTTGGCTAGCGCGTGTTGCGTTTACTTGGGCGCTAATTTATCCAACATTAGGGATGATTCAGCGAGACAGGGCAGAGGCGATTGGGTGGCAATTAGCGCAAGAAAGGCAACACACACCGATTCGATTAGAGGCAAAACCAAGCTTTGCGAATATCTTGGTTTGGAAAGTGGTGTACGAAACAGAGGCTCATTACCATGTAGACGCAGTGCGGGTTGGCATATCGGTAAGCACGTATCCCGGAGAGTCGATTGCGAAGCTGAATGTTAGCAGGGATTTACCTTGGCTTGACCCGGACTCTCAACAAGCCAAAGACATAGAACGTTTCCGCTGGTTTTCAAATGGTTATATCGCTCAGGACCCAACAGACGAGCTGCGTATTATCGATGTCCGATATTCAATTGTACCAAATCAAATGAAAGCACTATGGAGCATCAAGCTATCAAAAGCAGTTGATGCAAACGCGCATGTAAAATACGAAACTCATAGAGACAACACGCCAGAGTCGAGACAGATCTTCTTCGGTATGCTCACTGGCGATAAATGATCTAGCTCTAAACAGTAAAAAGGCTGAGTCAGATAATCTGCTCAGCCTTTTCTATTCCTTTATTTAACAGGTCGATGTCACATTGATTTACATCACACATATCAATAAAACCCATAATGCTTACATTTATAAATGTGATGTATACCTCCATTCATTTTTTGATTACTTTCCAAGCTTAGTTGGTTTTTATCCAATTAAACAGAAGGTTATATGATAAATAGAATAATAACACTAAGTGGCGTTGCATTACTTTGTTCAGCGAGTGCGCATGCGCAAATGCAAAATGGAAGTTTTGAAAACTGGGAAGGAAACGTACCATCTGGTTGGAGTGTGATTGACTCCGGCATTGCACTTTCGCTCTCTACCGATCCTGTAAATAATGGCAGTTTCTCAGCACAAGTAACAGTGAATACAAGTACTCAAAGTAATACCGACTTTCTTCAAACGATACGTGTTGAACAAGGGAAAATTTATGATTTCTCTGTCGATGTTTACCACACGGAAGGCAACGTGAAAGCTCGCCTTTTTGTTGATGGCTATTTGGGTTACTCGAATAATGGTTTAACGAATCAGTGGCAAGCATTGACTCACTCGTACAGCGCTACGAGCACTAAAGATATCGTCGTGGGCGTACGATTTTATGATGATGCAGGTTTTGATAGTTCGGAAGTGGTGTATTTAGATAACTTTCAGCCTACGGAGACTCCACCAACACAAAGCTGCAATGACACAAGTGCCGCACTCACGCTAGTTACGGATAACTATGGTTCTGAAACTAGTTGGTCTCTCAAAAACTCAGTTTCTCAAAATCTTTATTCTGGTTCAGATTATAAAAATAACACCATCAATGAAGTGGAAATGTGTTTAGCGGATGGTAACTACACCCTAGAAGTCTCAGATTCTTATGGAGATGGAATGTGCTGCAGTGTGGGGAATGGTTCATACAGTTTGTCGGTAAATGGAACCGTTGTGGCATCTGGTGGTGATTTCCAAGCAAGTCAGAGTACAGAATTTTCGATTGGTGGTTCAACTGCACCACCAACTGAACCTCCAGTGTTAGGTGAGTATTACAAAGACGCTGAAGGAAAAGTGGGCTTTGCGTTAAAAACGGCCTTATATCAAATTATTGATAATCATAGCAGTCAGGGTTACGCCGCTATTTGGAGGTTGGTGTCTGAGGCTGACCTAGACGCATACTATGACACTGATGAGTCGATTCCCGATATGTATTCGGAGAAACCTTCAAGCTCAGATTCAATCCAATTTACTAAGGTTGCGGATCAATGTGGTCAATACAGCAAAGAAGGTGATTGCTACAACCGTGAGCACTCATTCCCGAAAAGCTGGTTTGGTGGGAAAGTCGAGCCAATGAACTCTGACGGTCACCATTTAATTTCCCACTGATGGCTACGTTAACTCGAAACGTAGTAATTGGCCATTTGGTGAGGTGAGTAGCGCGACATACACATCAAGCAATGGTTCTAAGTTAGGCAGTGCAGCGAACTCTCTTGGTTATGTGGGTACGGTGTTTGAGCCAATTGATGAGTTTAAAGGTGATTTTGCAAGAGCATATTTCTACATGGCAACACGCTATGAAAATGAAATCGCTAATTGGGAAGGGAACTCTACAAGCTCTGATGCCGTTCTGGATGGAACCAATACAACTGTTTTTGAACCTTGGCTACTTACTATGCTAAAGCGTTGGCATTCTGAAGATCCAGTATGCCAAAAAGAAATCGACCGAAATAAGGCGGTACATGATTTTCAAGGGAATCGTAATCCGTTTATTGACCATCCAGAGTTTGTCAGCCAAATCTGGGGAAATTAATCGGAATATAACCACCATGACAATGGCTTGATGATTATTGAGTTGAGCCCAACCCTTTGTTTGGGTTCTTTTATTGAGAGGCATTATAGAGCATGCTTTTAAATATTTGAAAAAGCATATTGTCATGAAGGTCACGTATACTTTTCAGTGGTCTGCACCATCAATACAGGGCGCTACGTTAAGCGACTTTCCATACCTTTAGTTATCTCTGAATTGTTAATTTAGGGGAAACTGTAGCTCATTTGCCCCTTTTCAATTCAGGACATTTTTCTATCAAATTATGTGGAAAGTCGTTTGACCTACATTTTCTAATCAGTGTGGTGTCTACTGTTCTGGGTTTCTGCCGACATCCTTTCTGAATAAGTTTTTGCTTTAGCTCGCGATAAATTTTGACGTAATTTGTTACATATAGCTGTCTGAGCACGTTGATCTGTAAACTCACTCATTGCTATTTTGCATGTAACTAACTGATTGCGATTGCGTGTTGATATTGATAACTAATGGTTACAAATTTGTTATAGCAAAGCCGTGTTGATATTGGCTACTATTTGAACAACCAAGGAGGTGTGTATGAGACGATTCGAGAACATACTTTTTGCAACACAAGGTCTGCCTGGCCACAGTGACGCTCTGGGTCAAGCGATTAGAATAGCGGCTAACAATCACGTTCCAGTTTCGGGCCTGATTGCCTGCCCTGACTTTCCTACCGATCTCGTTCAATATCAACAAAGCTATGAACAGTCTTTACATGATTCGCTTCAGCAGAGCGTAAAAAATTTGCTTGAAGACCTGGCTATTTCTGAAGAGCAGGTGCCGTTTCCCCTGAGAGTTAAAAGCAGTGAAAATCCGGCGGTTTGTATCATCCAAGAAGCGATGCTGAATCATAATGACCTGATCATTAAAGAGGCTGAACCACTCAGTGAAGGGGCGGAAGGCTTTAAAGCGATAGACATGACTTTATTGCGTAAATGTCCTTGTCCAGTATGGCTGCATCGACCAATATTTAAACCACGAGACAAACGACGTATTGCGGTTGCGGTCGATCCCTTGGCTATCAACGATGAGCAGCAGGCACTATCGTGTCGATTGTTAGAGCTCTCTCGTTCGATTGCGGATACCTGTGATAGCCGATTACACATTATCTCTTGTTGGGAACATTATTTAGAGAACTACCTCGACAATCACGTTTGGATTCAAGTTGATGAGGCTCAGCTGTCTGTCGAGGTTTCTAAAGAGAAAGCGCGTCACGAACAAGCCTTGCAGCAATTAATTGATGACTCAGGTATTGCTGGTGAGGTGGTTGTTCATCACCTGCATGGTAAACCGGACGATAAAATTCCGGAGTGTGTTGATGAGGCAGAGATTGACGTGTTGGTCATGGGAACCTTAGCCCGAACCGGTATTTCTGGTTATGTGATTGGCAATACTGCCGAGAATATTCTTCAATCAATTAATTGCTCCTTAGTGGCAATGAAACCAGAGGGATTTATATCTCCAATCAAGTAACAAATTGATCTCGAAAAGCGGAAATAGCAATACTGAAGTAAGCGTGCACACGACAGACTAATAACTTCTTAGTGGAGGGTAGTATGAAGAAACTATGTCCTATTTGCCAAACTGAAATGCTTGAGCGCTCTCACATTTATGCATGCCCGAGAAACGATATCGGAGACTGCTCCTACGACGCACTGAGTGCAGTGAATGAAGAGTCGAGTTTTTTATTTGACCAGAGCAATTCCCATAGTGACATGCATTCTTATGTCGTTCTCGACAGCAAATAATTTGAACCAGTGGGATCTATCTATATTGGAATGGATGATCGTGACTTAATTTTTGCGGTCTTATTCAAAGCCTTCGTAAACTAGTTAATCCGTTCACATGCCTTGCTCGGATTATCTTCCTGATGCCCAAATCAACAATGTGGTTGAAGTATCAGGAGAAGGCTTTTTTCCTTCGATTCTATGAGTCCCCATACACGCGTGAACGTAACGAAATGGATGGCGATATTGAATAGTGTAATAGGAAAAAAACACACAACAGGTTCAAAAGATCATTCTTTGATTCTCATGATTTTTCCTGTTCTACCCATGGTCATTTTCTTCTTGCTCATCAGTTGGTATGAGCCGGGAGGCGTGAGTTGGCAAACGAATTGGGTTCCTAGTTTAGATGTAAACCTGAGCTTCAAGTTGGATGGGTTATCTTTCCTGTTCGCGTGTTTGATCAGTGGTATCGGTGCATTGATCCAGATTTATGCACTGGCATATCTCAAGGGGGATTCGTCTCGATTCTCTTTTCACCTCTATCTGACGCTGTTTATGTTAGCGATGTTAGGTGTTGTCACGAGCGACAATATTCTACTCCTTTTTGTTTTTTGGGAACTTACCACCATAACGTCGTATCTTTTGATTGGCTTTAATCACGAGAAAGATAAATCCCGCAAGAACGCATTTCAATCTCTCATTGTCACTGGCGCTGGTGGCTTAGCGTTATTAGCAGGTTTGATACTGTTGGGTGAAATGGCTGGCAGCTATGAGATAAGTACCATCGTCGCGCAAAGTACGCTGATTGCACAACATGAATGGTTCCTGCCTTCGCTGGTTCTGGTTTTGCTCGGTGCGTTCACCAAATCGGCGCAGTTTCCATTCCACTTTTGGTTACCTAATGCAATGGCAGCGCCAACGCCAGTGAGCGCTTATCTTCACTCGGCCACTATGGTGAAGGCTGGGGTGTATTTGCTTGCCCGTGTTTCACCTATCTATTCACACAACGATATTTGGTTTTACACGCTCGGCATTTTTGGTGGCTTTACCGCTATATGGTGTGCGTTATTAGCGCTCAAGCAAACTGATTTGAAGTTGATGCTGGCATACAGCACGAATGTTGCCTTAGGTAAATTGGTATTGTTGATTGGTATGGGTACTGAGCTTGCGATGATGGCCGCGCTGCTGTTTGTCTTGGCTCACTCGTTCTACAAAGCCGCGCTGTTCATGGTGGTGGGTAATATCGATAAGGCAACGGGAACGCGTGACATTCGAATGTTGTATGGTTTGAAAACAGCGTTAATACTCAGCCTCGTAGCCGCAATCATCGCTGCTCTGTCGAAATCGGGCGTGCCACCATTACTCGGGTTCTTGAGTAAAGAGTACATGTACAAATCCGGTCTGGAGGTGAGCGTCATCCTTACCGTTATCTTCCTTGTGGTTAACGTCATTATGGTGGCGTTGGCGTTGGCGCTGATCGTGAAACCTTTCTTCGCGACTTATGAAGGTAATCCAACGCCAGCCAAGAAAGTGGAATCCAGTAAAGGGCTTTGGCTGCCAGCAATGTTGCTTGCCATTGCCAGTGTGCTTGCGCCGGTGCTTGGTTTAGATTGGATCAACAACAATGTGGTTATTCCGGGGGTTTCGTCGAGCTTGCCTGACTCAGCACCACAAGCAGCCAAGCTTTGGCAAGGCGTGAATTTGCCGTTGGTGCTGAGTGTATTAACTTTGTTACTCGGCTTTGTTTTATATCGAGTCTACCCAAGGCTGTTGGTGGGCGGACAACGTGAAGGGGCCGTGGTGCCAACAGCCGAATCCGTTTTCGACAAAATTATGGCAGGCATGATGCGGTTAGCTAAATGGCAAACGCAGTTATTACAGCAAAAGCGCTTAAGTTATTACGTGTTGCTGTTCTATATTGTGCTCGCTGGATTACTGTTAAGCAGTCCGTTAGTGATCCCACGAGCTCGATTTGCTGCATTAACGGACATTAATTTCTACGAGGTAAGCATTGCACTGCTACTTATCGCTGCTGCCTTAGTCTGTACCTTTACCAAGTCTCGTTTGTTGGCGGTATCTGCGCTTGGTGTTGTGGGCTTTATGACCACTTTAGTCTTTATGATTTACAGCGCGCCAGATGTCGCGAAAACCTTATTGCTGGTTGAAACCTTGATGGTTGTATTTGTGGTGCTGTTGATACGTCACATTCCGGGCTTAATGACGGTGCCGCAACATCCTATTCGCCGAAAGTTGCTGCACGCGGCGATAGCTGGTGTGATTGGTATCTCGGTAACGGCGTTGTTGATCAATATCACCGCCCAACCTTTAGATGCCACTCTGGCTGATTTCTTCGCAGAAAACAGTGTTCCCGGCGGACATGGACGCAACATCGTCAACGTGATTTTGGTTGATTTTCGAGCCTTCGATACGTTGGGTGAGGTAATCGTGGTCGTGATGGCGGGTATCGCTGCGGTGAGTTTGTTGAAAACGCACTATCACAAACGTAATCGTATCCATTCCCTTATTTTTGTCACTACTGCACACATCGTTGCAGCGCTGATGTTGGTGTTTTCACTTTACTTATTGTTGCGTGGACATAACGAGCCGGGTGGTGGTTTCATCGGTGCGCTGATTGCTGTAATTGGTTTTGCGTTACTGATGTTTGCAGAGTCGCCAAAGTACGTTCGGGATCGTTTGTATTTCGCGCCATTTAGCATTGCTCTATTTGGTATTTTCTTAAGCTTCGTGGCTGGCCTGATGAGCTTTGCTTTCAATTTGCCGTTCTTAACCGGTTTGTGGTGGAAAGATATTCTACCGCTCGGCACACCGCTGATATTCGACGTCGGTATTTACCTCGCCATCATTGGTGGCGTGATGGGGATGTTGTTACGTGTGAATGAGGAGTTGGATTGATGGAAATACTATGGAGTCTCGTGGTCGGTGTGTTTGTCGCGGCTGGTGTCTATCTTATGCTTGAGCGACACATCTTGCGTCTATTATTCGGTTTGATCTTATTGAGTAGTGCCGTGAACATCGCGATTTTCACTGCCGGACGTTTAACGCCCGGACTACCGCCTTTGATTGATGCGAATTCACAATTACCACCGGAAGGTGCGGCAAACCCGCTTCCTCAAGCTTTAATTCTGACTGCCATTGTGATTGGTTTTGGCTTGTTGGTGTTCGCGTTGATGCTGTTTTACCGTGCATATTCAGAAGCGGGCTCGGCCGATGTTGATGCGATGCGACGTTCTGAGGAGGATGAATGACGACGATTTGGTTGACGTTACCCGCAGTGATTTCGCTTCTTACCGCTGTCGCCATCTTCTGCGCGAAGCGTAACAACGCGCTGGCGGATGCGATAAGTGGCACAAGCGCATTGGCGACTTTGGTGATTGCAGCATTGTTGACGCACGATGTCATCAACGGCGGTCCGCAAGCAGTGGCGTTTGGTCAGTGGGCGGCACCATTTGGCATTGTTTTTGTGGCGGATTATCTTGCCGTCGCCATGGTGATGGTGACGGCCATTATTGGTGTAGTGAGCGTGTTCTACGCCATGGGCGATCTGCAAGAAAAGGCATCTTACGGCACATTTCATGCGCTGATGCATATCTTGTTGGCCGGCGTGTATGGTGCGTTTCTTACCGGAGATATTTTCAACCTCTATGTGTGGTTCGAGGTGATGTTGATAGCATCGTTTGGTTTGATGATCTTAGATGGATCAAAGCAACAAGTGGATGGAGCAGTGAAGTACGTGATGCTCAATCTAATATCGACCTTGGTCTTCTTGCTCGCGATTGGCTTACTCTACGGTGCAACAGGGACTTTGAACCTCGCGGATTTACACGCCAAAGCCGCACTGATTCCGTCTGACACCAAAACTTTGCTCGCGGCACTGTTCCTATTCGCGTTTGCGATAAAAGCGGCGTTGTTTCCCGTTTTTGCTTGGCTACCTGCTTCTTACCATACATTGCCAAGCGCCGTTGTCGCACTGTTTGCTGCGTTGCTGACCAAGGTTGGAGTGTATGCGCTGATTCGTGTGTTCACTTTGATTTTTCCGCTATCAGAAAGTGGTTGGCAGCCAACTCTGATGTGGGTGGCGGGGCTTACGATGTTAACTGGTGTATTGGGGGCCGCGAGCCAATACGACATTAAAAAAATTCTCTCTTTCCATATCATCAGCCAGATCGGTTATATGATCATGGGATTGGCGATCTACACGCCGCTCGCCATTGCGGGTGCGATTTTCTACATCGTGCACCACATCATTGTGAAAGCAAATTTGTTCCTGATTGGCGGCTTTATCGAGCGTAACTATGGCTCGGGCAAACTTGGGCAATTAGGCGGAGTCTACAAAGCCATGCCTTGGCTAGCTTTCTTGTTTCTCATTCCTGTATTCTCTTTAGCGGGGTTTCCACCTCTGTCGGGTTTCTGGGGCAAGTTCCTTGTCATCAAATCTAGTTTGCAAACCGAGTTGTATTGGCTTGCAGGAGCCGCGCTCTTAGTGGGTCTGTTAACGGTGTTCTCGATGACCAAGATCTGGAACGAGGTGTTTTGGAAAAAGCCTCAGCAAACACTCAAAACTCAGCCAATGAACAAGTACACAAAAGGATTGTATTGTGTGCCAATAGCCACGTTGACCACGTTAAGTCTGATTATTGGTTTGGCAGCCGAGCCGTTTTACCAATTTTCAGTGCAGGCAGCAGAACAGTTGATTGAGCCCCAAGCCTACGTAAAAGCGGCTCTTGGAGAGAGTGCATTGGCTGACAGTGCAATAGGTGACAGCGAAATAGCTGAACACGTGGCATTGAATTCATCGGGAGGGAGCCAATGATTTATCTATTTTTGAACTTGTTTCTTGCCTTAGCGTGGATGCTGCTAAACGGCAACTATACAGGCACGAACTTCATTCTTGGTTTTGTGGTTGGCTTTTTGGCGTTGCGACTCAGTCAACCGTTTGGTTTGAAAAACAGTTACTTCCGACGCTTCCGTGCTTTTGTTGGCCTGTTTCTTTTCTTCTGTTACGAGATTGTGATCTCGGTAGCCAGAGTCGTCTGGGATGTGGTCACGCCAACCCATTTGAGTGATCCAGATATCGTGTATGTCCCGTTAGATGTTGAGTCAGATTTAGAGATCTCTTTACTCGCAAACATGGTTTCTCTTACTCCGGGAAGCTTGAGTTTAGATGTTACACCAGATAAGAAGCACATGGTTGTGCACGCGATGTTTGCACCCGATCACGAAAAGGTTATTCTAGAAATCAAAGACGGTTTAGAAAAACGGATTTTGGAGGTGACGCGTGACTGATGGATTAGAAATCGGTATCTGGTTACAGATGAGCATCACGTTCGCTTATATCGGACTACTGCTCAGTATCTTGATGGCATTCATTCGCTTGGTGCTCGGTCCAACCTTTGCCGATAGAGTGGTCGCGCTTGATCTGATTTCATTCGTGACGGTGGGCTTTATTGCTGTTTATACCCTAGATAGCGGGCAGCAACCCTTGTTGGATATTGCTATTACACTCGGTCTAGTGGCCTTCCTAGGAACCATCGCGTTTGCCAGGCTTATCTTTAAAAGAAAAGGAGAGGTGTAATGGACACTATCGTTGGGATTTTACTTTGTCTTGGAACCTTATTTACGCTCATCGCAAGTCTTGGGATCTTACGAATGCCCGATCTCTACACACGAATGCACGCCGCGACTAAAGCGGGTACGGTGGGCTTAGCATCATTGTTATTAGCGGTGGCGGTGGCCATGCCTGAAATCACGGTGATTTCACGAGTGATTGGCACAATGTTGTTTATCTTCATTACCGCTCCGGTAGCAGCACACTTGCTGGGGAAAGCGACCCGAGAAAGTGGTTATCAAATCTGGAGAAACGACAAATAGCGTGGTCTTTCACTTTATGTAAATGTTGTTTCATTTGGTAACCATGAAACTACGCAATCATAACGTGAGCAGATCAGGATGTTATTTTTGCTTTTCGGTGGATAAACCTAATTTCGACCGTCCCTGCAAGAGCATTTAAGATTCTCCACTCCTTTCTCAGCTGAGTTGTCGCTCCGCCACTGCAGTGGAGGCTCGCAATATCTAGGGTAATTCTTGAATGCTAATTTAGCAAAGTCACTGACACAGAATTGTTCAGAAGTGCGCTGACGGGGCATGTAACACGAAAATGCCCCTTTCCGTATATGGAATCCACGTATT
>NZ_JBFRJM010000099.1:0-1033 GCF_041468865.1 Vibrio sp. 10N.286.52.C3
TGATCAAATCAGCTTGAAGATCAATGACACCATATGTAGCTAGCCGTTAGCTTCTAACGGGCATACCTAGTCCTATGACTTTGTTAATCGCTTTGACATTCGCCATGATTTCGCCCACTTGAGCGTTGTAACATCTCAAGCTCAATTTATCGCTTGTTAGTCCTTTATATCGGGACATAGCAGTCTCAGATATTGAACGATAGTGATAACCAGACTCTGTTTTCCATTCCGATATTGTTCCATCTCTCAGAGCCATTACCGCTTTGTTTCTGGGATGACCGTCTTCCCAAAGAGCTGCATTCTTTCGAGGCGGTATTAACGGAGTACAGCCTTTATTTTTCAGAGTCTCGTGGCAATTTTTTGTGTCATATGCTCCATCGGCGGATACGGCAGCGACCTTTCTACGTAGTGGGTTGAGTAACGTCGGTAACACTTCACTATCGCCTACATTTACAAGACTGACTTCCGCACTAATCGCTTCGTGAGTATCCACATCCACAGCTAAGTGCAGTTTGCGCCATGTCCTACGTTTTTCTGTACCATGCTTTTTCACTTTCCACTCCCCCTCACCAAAGACTTTGAGGCCAGTAGAATCAATGGCTATATGGCGAATAGCCCCTCTCGATTTATTGCGATATTTGACCTGAACTGTCTTCGAGCGTTTACTGATACAGGTGTAGTCAGGGGACGTTAGTGGAACATCTAATAGCTCAAAGATAGAGTCGATAAAGCCTTGAAGAGCACGTAAAGGAAGAGAGAAGATGCCCTTAATCATCAAGGCGGTTTCAATCGCTGTATCAGAGTACTGAAAGCCTCTCCCACGCTTACCATGATGAGTTTTGCATCGCCATGCATCTACGGCTGAATCATCTATCCAGAATGTAACCGAACCACGTTTACAAAGAGCCTTATTGTACTCCGTCCAGTTAGTTATCTTCTTGTTTGCTTTACCCATATCACCACCATTCCAATCGTTTCAAATGATCAGATCACAGGACTTGGAAAAGGTTCAACTAATTTAGGCAACAACGCC
>NZ_JBFRJM010000100.1:0-2030 GCF_041468865.1 Vibrio sp. 10N.286.52.C3
TGAGAATTTAGCAGTTATAAGACATATAGCTTTAAATCTGCTGACGGAAGAAATCAGCTTCAAAGCAGGGATCAAAAGAAAGCAGAAAAAAGCGAACCGCAATAACGCTTACCTTTCGCAAGTCCTTGCAGGGCAAGGGGCTTCGTAATCTTGCCCTGGGATTCATAGTGATCCGTGCCAGAAGTTTTGGACACTGAGTTAAGTTCCAGTACTCTGATACAGCGATTGAAACTGCCCTGATGATTAAGGGGATATTCTCTCTGCCATTACGTGCTCTTCAAGGTTTTATCAACTCTATCTTTGAGCTAATGGATGTTCCGCTGACCTCTCCTGGCTACACATGTATTAGTAAACGCTCGAAGACGGTTCAGGTCAAATATCGCAATAGGTCTAGAGGGGCTATTCACCATATAGCCATTGATTCGACAGGCCTCAAAGTCTTTGGTGAAGGTGAGTGGAAAGTAAAAAAGCATGGTGCAGAAAAACGAAGAACATGGCGTAAGCTGCACTTAGCTGTAGATGTGGATACTCACGAAGCGATTAGTGCGGAAGTCAGCCTTGTAAATGTTGGCTATAGTGAAGTGCTACCAACATTACTCAACCCTTTACGCAGAAAGGTTCATACCGAATCTACCTATGGAGCATATGACACAAAAAGTTGTCATGAAACCCTGAAAAATAAAGGCTGTACTCCGTTGATACCACCTCGAAAGAATGCAGTACATTGGGAGGATGGTCATCCCAGAAACGAAGCAGTAACGGCTCTGAAAAATGGGACAATATCGGAGTGGAAAACAGAGTCTGGTTATCACTATCGCTCAATATCTGAGACCGCAATGTCTCGATACAAGGGATTAACAAGCGGTAAATTGAGTTTGAGAAATTACAACGCTCAAGTGGGCGACGTCTGAAAGTAATAGACTCAGAAAGCGTATTAATAATAACCAACAAAAGTCTGGTGAGTGTGTTACCTTGGTTGTTATCCCTACCGCTTAGTAGGGACTTCTTTTCTTTTCCGAACTCGCAAATCGGCACTCCTTAGTCGCCCTCCTAAGCCATACTGCAGGCTTTAATTATGTCCATCTCAACCGAAAAGTTAAGAAATATATTCAAACTCTCTAGAATTGAAAATGTAGATACCAACAACGTACCCCATATAGCTCCTTGGTTACCACTTGCTCAAAAAGTAAATCCGGTCATCCCTTCTGCAATTATATATTGCGAAGGTAATTTTGGTAAAATTGATGGTAAAACCGCTAATGGGTTAGTGAGGCATTCGTTAAGCTATCGTATTCTATCGGTTATTGATAGTGAGTCTGCTGGCTTAGATGCTGGTGAAGTTCTTGATAACAAAGCCAATGGAATACCGATCCTTGCCAATGCTGAAGAAGCTATCATTCACGCGGAAAGCATTCCCGATTATTTCATTTTTGGCATTGCGCCATCAAGTGGTTTTTTATCTGACTTAGATAAAAGCATCATTTTAAATGCCATGTCATTAGGAATGAACATCGTAAATGGCTTACATGAATTTCTAACCGACGATCCTCTGTTTTTAGAAGCCAGTTTAAAGAATAACGTTCGAATATTCGATACTCGCAAACCCAAAAGTAAAGGCGATCTGAAAACGTTTAGCGGGAAAATACACAACGTTAAATGTCCGAGAATTGCTGTAATGGGGACGGATTGCGCGCTAGGAAAACGAACAACAGCAACAATATTGGCGAATGAACTGACTAAAAAAGGCCTTAACGTCGTTCTGATTGCCACTGGTCAAACAGGTATTATGCAAGGCGCACAATACTGCGTTGCACTCGATGCAGTCCCTTCACAATTTTGTGCCGGTGAATTGGAATCTGTCATTGTACAGGCCTATGAAAAAGAAAATCCGGATCTGATAATTGTTGAGGGGCAAGGAGCCTTGAGTCACCCTGCGTTTTCAACCAGCGCTTTTATCTTACGTGGCAGTTGTCCAACGGGTGTGATACTGCAACATGCCCCTAAACGTTTATATCGTAGTGATTTTCCTG
>NZ_JBFRJM010000101.1:0-232 GCF_041468865.1 Vibrio sp. 10N.286.52.C3
TGCCGTCACTGTGTTTGAACTCGTATTTGGTCACGCCATCCAGATCGCTGCCGGACAAGGTACCCACTACCGCGTCCGCCACTTGGTTTTCCGCGTACGTCACCGTCTGCGCACCGAACGAGCCTGATTCATCGACGTTGCTCTCTTTCAGAGTCACCGTCGCTTCCGCTGTCGAGCCGTAACCGTCGGTCATCACCATCTGGTAATCGCCACTGTTCGTGCCTTGCTCGAA
>NZ_JBFRJM010000102.1:0-5550 GCF_041468865.1 Vibrio sp. 10N.286.52.C3
AACTTCTCACTGACTTGGATGACCCACCTAGCCATGGTGGTACGTGATAGCTCGATACCCGACTGGGTAAACAGCGATTCTTGACGATAAAGTGGCATCGCGTATTGGTATTTGCCAAGAATGATGTTGGTCAGCAAACTTTCTGTGGCGAAGCTTTTAGGGATGAGGCTCTGAGGGGATGGCTTCTGAACGATTCGGCTGCTGTCGCCTGTTTTCTCGCACTGACGACAAGCATATTTAGGTTATCAAGCTGTCCGTTCTTAATCATAGTCCAAAGATCTACCCCTGCAAGAGTAGCTTTTGCTCCTTCATCAGATTTCCACCCTAGGCACTGGTGCATTTTACCTTTCACTCTACGGTGACTTTGTTCAGATACATTACCTGAAGCACTTCAATTAGATTGAGCATCTTCCCCGTTAACCAAAGGCTGACGTTGATATTATGTAACGCTAATGCGTTAGCACCACTCTTATCTATCACGACCTTTTCGGGCAAGCCATTATGGCTAATTGCCTGGTGAAGAAGGCGCGAGCTGCCTTCTCGTCACGGTATTCGCACAGTAAAAAATCAATCACATTACCGCATTTATTAACGGCTCGGTAATAATACTTCCACTGGCCTTTGACGTTAATGTAAGTCTCATCCATCCGCTACGAAGTAGCGACAGGCTTCTTTCTTCGGTGTGCTCTGTGCTCCAATAGTGGGGCGTATTTGATAACCCACCGATTGATGGTTGAGTGATCAACATCGATACCTCGCTCATTGAGTATCTCTTCGGTTTCACGGTAGATCAGCTTATAAGAAACGTAATAACGAACAGCCGGAAGAATGATGTCGGAAGGAAAGTGGCGCCTGTAAATTTGATAGCCATAGCGTCGGCAGTGGTGAATTTTGATGAAGAGTTTAACCTATCACCACTGTTTACGACAGAACCTGTAATTGTAATATTGTCCACTTTTTCTGATTTTTAAGTCTAATATTAGAAGATTGATTTTGGTATTCAAAGCGTGATAGCAATGTTCTTTACTTTCGATATTGAAGAGGTAAGTGATGACAAAAGCATTTTTGGTTTTGATCGGAGTTGTACTTTTCGGTTGTCGTGATGATTCTACTGAGTTCAGCTTTACCCCTGCTCCTGAAGAGGAATCACCTCAACCCATTACTTTTGAGGCTCAAATAGGTGAAGTGACTATACAAGGCCTCAAAGAACCAATAATCACAGTCGCCCCTTCACTTTCTGCGACTGAAGACGGTACCTCACTGGTTACAATAGAAACGTTCAAAGGGATACCTTATGCTTACTCGGGCGATAGTAGCGAAGGTGATTTTTTCTTCGGTGCGCCTGACCGTTTTGAACACAGTGTGATGCTGCCTCTAGCACAAGCGGTGACCGAAAATAATTCGTATACAGACTTTGGGAATATATGCCCTCAGTTTGGCTCAACAGAATTGTACTCAGAGACCTGCCTTTACTTGAACGTATGGAGACCTAATAATGCGACTTCAGGTGATTTATTACCTGTGTATGTTTATATCCATAGTGGTTCGTTTGAAACGGGATCTGGACACCTGCCCAATATAATTCCAGATGTCGCCGTTGCACAAAGTACAATGAGTGATAACCCCTTTATCGCTGTTACTTTTAACTACCGTCTTGGTTTATTGGGAAAACGGTGGGTTGAAGATGCAGGTCAAACGAAAGGGGGCAACTTTGCGGTTGGTGATCAAAAGCGAGCTCTAGAGTGGGTTAGCCAACATATCGAAGACTTTGGCGGAGATAGTACAAACGTCACTGTATTTGGGCAAGGTGCTGGTGCGACATCAATTAATGCGCTTCAGCAAACAACCAGTGGAGAGCGCGATCCTGAAGATGATATTGCCGGTAATTTCTTTAGCAGAGCGATTATGCAAAGTTTACCGCTCGGACTTTCATTTGAATCATACGCTGCAGCGAAAGACCAATACGACACTTTAGAAACTGCAATGGCAACGCTGTATCCTGATTTAAGTATTAACCAATTGACGGTTGATCAGATTTTAGAACTACAAAAACAAGTAAAAGCAGAAATAACGGGACGCTTGTTTGGTTTACCTGACCAAACCATCGAAAGTATGGTCAGTGACATCTTGGGCTGGATTGAAGATGGCGATAGCACGGAATCGATTGTGGCGAAGCTTACTTTGAAATACGCATCGGATATTGCAGCAATCGAACCGCGAGCGAAATTACTTCCCTTTTCACCCTACATTGAGTCCCATCGTGAGTGCATAAAGACATTCCTTGGGGTTTGCACAGAATATGAGGAATACCCAGGCTATCACGTAACAAGCCTCGCTCATGAAGCTCCTTTAACCGTCCCTTCTATTATAGGATTTAATAACAATGAAACGGATAGTTATATAGCGGAGTTAAAGTTACTATTCTTGATTAATATAGAATTATTACCGGGTATTAAATTACTTGATGTTGTCCTATTTTTAATAGGAGATAGTGATGATATTCGTGATTTGCCACAAATAGCAGATATACCTGCGTACACGTTAATATCATCAATCCTATATGTAGATCGGTTGACCGACACGCCTTTACGCTTTGATGATTTCTCACCATCGGAAAATCCTACCACTTTAGATGGGGTATCAGAAGAGATAAGAAAGTTTAATCAATTAAATAATCAATTGATATATAAATGTGCTATTCGTGATTACGCAAAAGAAGTCGATCATGACATCACTCCTATCATTTATCATTTTGACTATGTCGCAAGTTTTAATAACCAGCTGATTGAAGACTCTATTTTTGACACAATAGGTAATTTGGCTTGTTTCGGTGGAAAAGCCTGTAACCAAGCTGAAATTCCTTTTGTATTTAATCGATTATATAACCAAAGCGGATCGAAGATAGCGCCTGATGAAGGTGACCTTCTTCTTATGGGAGAAGTATCGAGTTTGTGGTTTAGCGATGAATTATTCAACCCTGAATATCGATACCAAGAAGATACAGATAACATATTGGTGATAGTTAATAATGCCACGGATGATGGTGGCGAAATAAACAAGAATATTACAGCGTGGGATGCTACGATAAATATGGGTATTGATGCTAGCACATCACAAGGTATTTGTGATGCTATTTACTAAGTCGTCTTTTATTACAGTGAGGTAGGAATGATGCTACATATGCTAAATAGAGTTTGTTGGATAGAGATGAAAGTAAATCATCGAAATTTTTTTTTATTTTATTTCGTAGATCTTGGTGCGTAAGTTTCTTTTCTTTTATTTTGATACTCTCTAATATTGCTAATGCAAAAGAAGCTTCTATTTTTGAACAGTATGGCATACCGGAACACCTACCTAAGTATGGTATTAGTACTTTATCTCAAGGTGATCATATTGTTGAGCACGTTCGTAAAGTCACTTCAATTAATGAGGAGGCTTCATCTTCATCTTTTTATTTAGTGCAAACAACAGATTTAAAGGGAAATATTGATTTGAGGATTAAATATTTTCAGGATCAAATTTCTCAAATCGATGGTGAACCTTCACTCTCAGAAGATGGTGGAGCGATAGACTCCATTGAATATTTGACTAAAACAGAATATCGACTTCGCGCCTACTCAGATAGTTACGATCGGTCTTCGGTTACCGTTGAAGAATTAGATGAACGTCGTGCAATTGTACGTTTTAACTATTCTAAGTATCAACTACCTCAAGATGTCGCCTATTTTCGTTTCATGCGAGTTGAGATAAGTGTTGAAGATCGCAAGCCTGTTAAAATGGTGATCACTAATTCGCAACCATTTACCTATGGTACTTATAGAATTGAGGATTATAGACAAGAAATCTTAATCAGTGAGCGTTACAATGGTCAATTTTACGTTAAAAGCAAAACCATTGTGGCAAACGGAGTAACTAGAAAAAAAGAAAAGCTTACTCTGTCATTGCTCATGACTCCCGTCGCTTTTTATGACGATGTAGATGGTGTCGAAGTTCTAGATAGTGAAAAGCTTGAAGAAGCATCAGATCCTCGTATTCGAGAAGAAAAGGTCGAGGTCAGTAGTTTTTTTCCACTGATGGGAGACTTAGTCCGTAGACAAGGTATTGATATTCCTCTTCCATACGGTTTTTCTGTCGCTTATCGCAATCAAGATATGGATCTTGGCTTTCAATCTTTTAATTTAGGTCTCGGAGCATTAGGCCTTCAGAATTTAGATAAGGACTTTGAACCGACAGAGACCTTCGCCAAAGTTAATGCTGAGAGTTTTAGTATAAGGGGAGATGTCTATATTTTGCCTTTCTGGAATGTTTACGCTTTAGCTGGAAAGATTAAAGTTAAGGCAACCATTGATGCGCAATATACATCGGAGAGTTTAAACGAAGTTAAAGATAGTTTAAACGGCATCGATCCTGGATTAGGTGATGCCTTATGTAGTGCGCTAAGCAATGAAGGACTCCCTCTGTGTAGCCCTGGTCGATTGAAGCTTCCTTTAAGTCTTGACTATGATCTGTTAGGTGTGGGTACTACACTAGCCGTCGGGTATAAAGAATTTTTCGCCACGCTTAATATGACCGCATCTCAAACACGATTAGAGGGCTCTTCGAGCTGGGGTGATACTCTGTTTGTTGCTCAACCAATGGTTGGTTATCAGCTTGTTGATTATAGAGCTCAGTTATTAATTGGTGCTGAATATCAAGGCTTAGATTCTACGTTAGCCGGTAATCTAGGTTATGTAGATGCGTTACAAGGTGAGTTCACTTATGACGTTGATGTTTCTCTAAATCAATGGGCTTATTTGATTGGTTTTAATAAGCAAATAGGTAAACACTATAATATCACAGCCCTTTATAATAAAGGTGAAACAAGAGAAGCATATACAGTTAGTTTGGGCTATCGATGGTAAATGATTGTGTTAATACTAAGCTGAAATATGGGGAGTATCCGTAGCTCAATTTATTTAACATTAATCTAACAATGTGGCCATGAAACATCTTAGTTTCTTATGGCCATTTTTTTGTTCGGGTAGCATTCTGATTTAAAGGCTCTCCGCCACTTGAAACGCAACACCTCACCCGCGAGAAGAGATGCATCAAGCACTTGCGTATTTTCATCCAAGCACATCGAAGTTGATTATAATCGAACAAGAAGGACAGTGCTCTTGGATATCTAAGCCCAGTTAACTTTAAAAAACAATATGTCGCTTATGCGTATTTCGGTGATTGCGATCGGCTGTTTCCCCCCGTGTCAGCATAGTTGTCGTCTAGATTTTTAAGGGGATAACAATGCCAGCTAATCCGTAAGCGTGCCATGAACACCGCATTCTAATCCTTCAGCACGAAGAATAAGATCAACTCTCCAACCCAAAGGAGAGTTGAAATGGCAAAACAACGTACCAACCTAGAATGGCAATCACTGTTTGAGCAATATGAAAGCAGCAGTGTTACCCAACGCGCTTTTTGTGAAGAGCATGGACTGAGTTTATCCACGTTCTTTGCCAAACGGCGTCAACTCCAAACAGCAAGCCAATCGGAATCTGTCGGATTTGTTAAAGC
>NZ_JBFRJM010000103.1:0-218 GCF_041468865.1 Vibrio sp. 10N.286.52.C3
TCTCTATAATGCCGCCTCACTGACACGGCAGACGCCACAAGGCTTCAGCGAGAAATGTTAGTAAGGCAACTAGCTTTAAGCGATGATTCGCTTCTACTTTTAGAAAGTAGGAATTAATTCCAAATAAGTGTTTGACACTGAGAATTAAATCGCTAGAATGGCCGCCTCTTCCGAAGTGATGTAAGTCACAACGAAGAGAAGCTCTTTAACAATTTAAA
>NZ_JBFRJM010000104.1:0-212 GCF_041468865.1 Vibrio sp. 10N.286.52.C3
GCTCTTTAACAATTTAAACCTATCAATCTGTGTGGGCACTCGTTGATGAATATCAAAACGTTTTATCGTTAGATAAAACAGATTCTTCGGAATCAAAATTGATTTCAATGAACTGAGTGACCAATACGTTTAACTACTTGTAGTTATTCGGCACAGTCAATTCATTACCATTCTGTTCCTATTTATTTAAGAAGAGAGGGGTAATAGCTTTA
>NZ_JBFRJM010000104.1:1091-1277 GCF_041468865.1 Vibrio sp. 10N.286.52.C3
CAAGTCGAGCGGAAACGACACTAACAATCCTTCGGGTGCGTTAATGGGCGTCGAGCGGCGGACGGGTGAGTAATGCCTAGGAAATTGCCTTGATGTGGGGGATAACCATTGGAAACGATGGCTAATACCGCATAATGCCTACGGGCCAAAGAGGGGGACCTTCGGGCCTCTCGCGTCAAGATATGC
>NZ_JBFRJM010000105.1:0-5454 GCF_041468865.1 Vibrio sp. 10N.286.52.C3
ATCCGCGATGAACCTTATTTGTTTCGACCTAGTGAGTCAGAAACAGATAAACGGCTCTTTTATTGAGTGGGTGCTGGATTCGAAATCTAGCTCACGAAACCTTAGAGATTGAGTCTACTCAGTGATCTCTTGCAGCACTTCTCCGATTGACCCGCTTGGTTGGGTGATACCCAGTTTGTTCGAAAGCGTTGGCGCAATGTCATATGGCGTCACTGCTCGCGATACCTTCTTAGCTTCAACGTCGTAGCCTGCAAAGATCACAGGCACATGAGTGTCGTATTTCCACGGAGAACCATGTGTAGAGGCAATTTGGAGGCCTTCCATGTCGTTAATGTAGCTGCGCGGTGCAAATACTACGTACACGTCGCCAGAACGAGCAGGGTGGTAGTTGTTTTTAATTAGCTGCATCACATGCGTATCCGGTACTCGGTTAGCCACAATGTCACTACTTGATACAGCAAACGCAACACCTTTCACTTTTGCAATTTCATCCGCAATAGCTTCTTGGACCTTAGCCAGATCAAGCTTCTTCTCAGCGATCAGATCATGATTCAGATAGATGTAAGGTTGTGCGTACAAGCGAATCGCGTCTTTGGTTAAACCAAATTCATCCTTCAATCGTTTCTCAACACCACTCGAGAGTAGTGTGTCTTTATTGAAGTATTGAGCTTGATTGAAACCAAGCGCATTTGCCGCAGGTGAAGATTCAGGTACACCGTGGTCGGCAGACAGCACAATCAATGTGTTTTCTAGCCCGACTTGGTTATCAACGGTCTTAAGAAGTTTAGCGATCGTTTTGTCGAGTCGAATCAAGTTGTCTTCGGTTTCTAGGCTTTCAGGGCCGTAGAGGTGAATTACATAGTCATTCGATGAGAAACTAACCGATAGGTAATCCGTCGCGTCACCTTGTCCAAGCTTCTCTTGCATCAACAACGTGGTTGCAAAGTTTTCGGTGATTTCATCACCAGCCGGGCTTACAGTTAGTGTTGTGCTGTAATACTTATAGCTCGCAGGGCCGTAAGGGTGAGGGAAGGTGCGTTGGAAATCACCGAGCTTAACCTTGTGGTCGATGTTGTGTTCTTGCAGGGTGTACTGGTCACGCGGTAACGACAGTTCCCATCTCTGTTTTGAGTATTGAGCTGCAATGGCTTTTTCATTCCAACGAGATACCCAAGCTGGGTATTCGTCGTAGTAATAGTTACTGGTGACAAACTCAGACTGTGCCTTTGAGAACCAGAACGCTTTGCCACTGTGTCCCGCCAATGAGATCGCACCGCGGTCTTTCACAGACACACCGAACACTTTTGATTTGCCACTATTGGAAATAGTCAGCTCATCACCAAACGTGGTGGAGAGTATTGGCTCCGGAGAGCGACCATCGCCTTGTGCTGTCTTCTGGGTTGGGTCGATCTCTGTTGCTTTATCGACACCTGCACCAGAGGTCAGCATTTGGTAGTTACCGTCTTCTACGTTATACACCAAACGTTGTTCGCTACGGTCATACCAAACATTACCTACCATGCCGTGTACGCTCGGTGGAGCACCTGTTGCAAGCGATACATGGCCCACAATCGTTTCCGTGTTGCCATGTTGGTAGTTCGCGTTGGTGTAGTAGGTACCATCATCCATTAAGTACCGGAAACCGCCTTCACCGAAGTTGTGCTTATATCGTTCGATTAAATCTGCGCGCAGGCCATCTACCGTGATTTGAAGGACTAGATTTGGCTTTTCCGCAGCTGAAGTGGGGAGAGCGCAGAGTAACGCGAGGGTTAGTCCTGAAAGCTTGGTGTATTGCATAGAGTTTCCTTATTCACTGTTGCCGCTGAGTTCTAATGTTTGGCCAGATTTCTAACGTGTGTACAGTGCGAATCGTATTTTCTTGTATTGTTGGTGACGATTAGTGAACCATAACCTTCGGCATCTTTAGTTAGTTCGCTTCGTTAGCTTGTTCACAGCTTTAGTTCGTATCCTTAACTAAACGCAGCCCCATATCTGACATAGTGATCGATTGGCTTGCGAAGTCACGACGGTAACTTTCAGATTCATTTTCGTCATAAGCAAAGCTGCCACCGCGAACCGATTTGTGCGATAAACCAACGTCGCTGTGTTTTGCGTTGTTAGGGTTGTCTGTTGGACCGAATCGGTAGAAGGTGTCATCGAAGGCATCGATAACAAACTCGCCCACGTTTCCTGTCATGTCATATAAGCCTAGTTCATTTGGTTTCTTTAGCCCGACTGGATGTGCGCTATTTTTAGAATTTGCTGAGTACCACGCAACATCATCTAAGTTATTGGAACCACTGTAAGTATAACCTTTACTTTTGTTGCCACCTTTGGCTGCAAATTCCCATTCAGCTTCAGTAGGCAAACGGTATTCTTCGCCTGTAAGTTCGTTCAATTGCTCGACGAAGTAGTTTGCTTGTTGCCAGCTAAGGTTATTGACTGGAACTTGTGGGTTTTGGAAATAACTGAGGGATGAACCCATCACCGATTCGAACAATTCTTGAGTCACCTCAAACTTCGCAATATAGAAACTATCTACAGTTACATTACGTGCAGGACGCTCTGCTTTGGTCGCTTCTGGATCATTCGACCCCATGGTGAATGTGCCGCCTTCAACCAACACCATCTCTTGGTCAATTTGTTGGGTGATGGGGTGTGTAGGCACGCTTGCACAGCCACTCAGAAGAATAGTCATGGTGACGCTGCTAATTGTTGCTAACTGTTTGTAATTAAGAAATTTCATCACGTGCCTCAGATGTTCGAAATAGGGTCTAATTCTAACGTTTAAGGTCATTCCTATTGGTTATAAAGGGTATAACATGTCACATGATCGAATAGGAATTATGATGGGTCCAGAATACTAAAATAGGTAGGTAAATCATGCATATTACTCAAGGTCCACAATATAACGGTAAAGCGTCTAAGCGCTTGCATGTCATGGCTAAGCCGATTGGCGCAGCGTGCAACATTGACTGTAAATATTGTTACTACCTAAGTAAGCAAGATTTGTTGGAGTACAAGAAAGGCAGTTCTCCAAGAATGGATGATGAGACGTTAGAAACCTACATCCGACAATACATCGAAGGTCAAAACACGCCAGAAATTATCTTCTCATGGCAGGGCGGTGAACCGACAATGCTAGGTTTGGCGTATTTTGAACGCGTGGTTGAGCTACAGAAAAAGTACCAACCTGAAGGTGTATTGATTTCAAACGATTTACAAACCAATGGTACTTTGCTGAATGATGATTGGGCTGAGTTTCTTGCGAAGAATAACTTCCTGATCGGTTTGAGTATTGATGGTCCTGAAATGCTGCACAATGCCTATCGTGTTAACAGAGCTGGCCGTGGCACATTCAAACAAGTGATGGCGGCTGTGGAGCTGCTGCACAAACACCAAGTGAAGTTCGCAACGCTTACCTGTGTGAATAACCTCACCAGTCAAAATGCACTTGAGGTCTATCGCTTCCTACGTGATGTGGTGAAGTCACCGCAAATGCAGTTTATTCCTATCGTTGAACAGAAAACATTCCGAACGGTTGCACCACAAACATCCCAAGTGAGCGAACAGCTCAAACAAGGCGACAAACGCCTGATCCCCGGCCATAAAGATTCAATCATGGAATCGTGGTGTGTGTCGGACTTGGCTTGGGGTAACTTCTTGATTTCTGTGTTTGACGAGTGGGCCAAGAACGACATCGGCAAGGTGTTTGTTCAGTATTTTGAAGCGAGCGTAGAAACATGGATTGGGCGTCCGAACCCACTGTGTACCTTGAATGAGATATGCGGAAAGGGCTTGGCAATGGAGCCAAATGGCGACGTATTTTCATGCGACCATTATGTTTACCCTGAATACAAGATTGGCAATATTCATCACGAGAAACTTGATGATTTGGCGTACAGCGCACCACAGCAAAAGTTTGGTTTTGCTAAATCCCGTACACTGACCAGTCAATGTCAGCAGTGTGATTACAAGTTCGCTTGTCATGGTGAGTGCCCTAAGAACCGCTTTATCAAAACTCGTGTAGGTGAACCGGGTTTGAACTACTTATGTGCTGGTTGGCATAAGTTCTTTTCTCATGTCGATAAGTCGATGGCGTACATCGCTCGCGCGATGGGGCATCCGGTTGCTCATGGTAAATTCAGCGACTCAGTATTGATGGCGCATCGAGCAAAACAGGCGCAACAAGCTACGTTCGAGACCAAGTTTTAACTCGTTCTTTGGATCAACAGGTCCAAGAAAAATTTAATCAGATACGAGTCTAAGGACAGGCTAAGTTCTCCAGTTTAAGGTAATACTATGATGAAGAAGAGTTTAGCGACGGCTGTTGCTTTATTGATTTCAACGTCCGCATTAATTTCAACGTCTGCGATGGCTGCGAATAGCGTTCAACAAACGGTTGACGCGCCAGCACAAAATATCAATCAAGTGCTTGAAATGACGGACACTCAAACCCGCATTCAACAGTTGTCTTACATGGCACAAGATCAGAATCAATCTGTTGAAAATCGTACTGGTGCACTGCAAGAGCTTGCTTCATATCCAAGCCAAAATGCGCTGGTGGCGGTGGCAAGAGGCTTAAAAGATCAAAACCCTGAAGTTCGTGAAGCGGCGGTTATCGGTTCTGAACCTTACCAACTTGAACATCGCTGGGCGTTAGTTTCACCCTTGCTAAAAGACAGCGATACCATGGTTCGCCATACGGCAACGTCAAACCTAGTCCGTGACTTCAATGCATTGGATGACGAGCAGAAAGCACAAATTGAACCACCAGTCATAGAGCTTATTAGCTTCTTGGAAACGCAAGAATCTGAAAAGTACCAATTACTGTTTGCTGATGTGCTTCGTTGGCACAATGACTGGGATAAGGCGGAAACGGTTTATCTAGAGCTGATCAATACGCATCCAAAAGAAGCGCAAGTTTGGTTGAGCTACGCAGATAATTTTCGAGCTCAGAACAAAGATAAGCAAGCAGTCGAAGTATTAGATCGTGGTTTGGAGAGCGTGCCAAACAACGCCGCTCTGCATTATTCGAAATCGTTGACTCTGGTTCGCCTTGAAGACAAAACTGCGGCAGCCAAAGAGATTGAAGTGGCTGCGAAGCTAGCGAAAGATAACAGCTACTACTGGTACCTAAATGGGGTATTACAAGAAGAGTTGGATATCGACAAGTCGACTAAATCGTTCGAGAAAGCATATTTGATCTCTGGTTCTCCAGAGCAGCTATACGCGGTATGCGATATCTATGTGCGCTACGGAAATGAAAAGACCGATGATTGCTTAGGTGAGCTAGGTAAAGTAGCTCCTGACTATGTTATTGATCAGTTGAAAGATAAACGAGTAGCGCCAAGCTCATAATATCCTAATGAGTAATTAGCGAAGCCTATAATGAAAAGCCAGTCGACACGTTCGACTGGCTTTTTCGCATCCATTGTCCCGTCCTGAAATGTG
>NZ_JBFRJM010000106.1:0-9122 GCF_041468865.1 Vibrio sp. 10N.286.52.C3
TTTAAATTGTTAAAGAGCTTAACTTCTTGAGCGTTCCTTTTAAGTAAGGAGCCTCTCGAAGTGGACGGCCATTCTAGCGAATTAACATTCAGTGTCAAACACTTTTTGAAAATTAATTTTTTGTCGCTTTCCGTCTTACTGATTCTTGCTGAAGCCTTGTGGCGTCTGCCGTCTCAGTGGTGTCGCATTATAGGGAACCCTCTCAGCTTAGCAACTACTTTTTCATGAAAAATGAATAAATAGGGGTTAACTGCCTAATAGTTCACCTAAACGTAAAAAAGAGAGCATTTCTGCTCTCTTTTTGCTCAAAATCTAAGGGTATTGTTAGATAAATGCGTAAGCATCAGCGTACATATGGTCACGCTTTGCTTCTTTATTCTGAGTAAATAGGTCTCTTGCAGCGCCCGCCATTTCAAAACGACCTGCAATATAGATATCGAAATCAGCTAATGATTCGAAACTTTGCATAACAGCCTCAAGCACATTACCTGTTTGGCCATGCCAAACTTCCGGTGCTTCTTCTACTACCGGTACAAAGTGCACATTGCTATGCTTTTCTGCAATGCCAACCAACTCTTCTTTAGCATATAACTGGCACTCATCTTTTGCGCCCCAGTATAGGTAGATCTCTTTCGAGCTATTTTGCGCGATGCAGTGATCAAGAATAGAGCGCACGTAGCTGAAACCCGTGCCACCAGCAATAAGTAATAGAGGGCGATCGCTTTCTTCTTTGATCCAAGCATCTCCGTGTGGAGCATCAATCGCAATATCGCCATCTTCAGCTTGTGCCTTCTTCATCGCTTCAACCACTTCTAGTGCGTAAGCGTTGTGCTCGGCAGCACCAATGTGCAGCTCAAGCTCACCTTCGTGGCGGCAAGGGCTACTTGCGATAGAGAATGGGCGCTTATCTTTCTCGCCCATTTCAACCATCAGGTACTGGCCCGCTTTAAAAGCGACCGGTGTTTCTGGGTGAAGTAGGATTTGGTAAGTATTACAAGCCAAAGGCTCGATAGACTTCACTTTACATTTAATAGTCATGTTCTTCCTCTTACTAACCCTTAATCGGCAAAGGTTAGAACTAAATTACTTTCTGCAAATGCTTGGCAAGCAAAAATCCAGCCTTGTTGCTGCTCTTTCTCTGTGAGCATGGGTTCAAGGTGGTAACTCACTTGCCCTTCTAATTTTTTGCACATACACATTGCGCATGCGCCAACTTGGCAACGGTTTGGGAAATAGATATCGCTGTTGAGCGCAGCATCCAAGACCGTTTGCCCTTTTTCTACTGTGAAACTGATGTTTTCTGGGTATAAGACTACTTGGTAGCTCATGAAATTCCTAGCTGTTCCCAGATGCTATCAATCTTTTTCACAACATCAGGATCTTTTGTGATTGGTACACCCCACTCACGCAGGCATTCACCTTCCCACTTATTGGTCGCATCGAGACCCATTTTTGAGTGTCCAGTTTCGTTCTGCAGGAATAACGTATCTCTCGCCGGATCCATTCTTGTCGTTACAGCCCAAATGATGTCATTCCAATCACTCACATTGACATCGCCATCACACACGATAACAAACTTGTTCTCATCAAATTGAGACCAAACCGCTTCCATGATTTTCTTACCATTACCGGCAGCTTGCTTATCAATAGACACCACAACCATGCTGGCATTGTCGTTTTGCAGGTGAACATCAATAATTTCAGGATGAACCTTGGTTAACTCAGCCAAGCTACCCTCAATATGTTCACTATTTACAGGTGCTGTTTGGACATCTGGCGATAACGCTAACTCTGCGTCCCACTTCTTAGTAATATCTAGACCCATCTTAGAACCTAACCCAACCACGGGTGAGGCAAAATCCAATGAATCGATCGGCGTGTTCTCTATCATCAGGCTATCGCGTGACGGATCCATATGTTCGCACATCGCTGCGGTTACTTGAGACCAATCACGTGCATTCACATCTTCATCACACACCAATACAAATTTGGTGTACATGAATTGGCGTAAGAAAGACCATACACCCATCATCACTCGCTTAGCGTGACCTGGGTATTGCTTCTTCATGGTCACGACTGCCATTCGGTACGAACAACCTTCAGGCGGTAGATAGAAATCTTCAATCTCTGGGAACTGCTTTTGAAGAATAGGCACAAACACTTCATTTAGCGCAACACCCAATACCGCTGGCTCATCAGGTGGACGGCCAGTATAGGTGCTGTGATAGATAGGGTTCTCGCGCATGGTTACATGAGTAATAGTAAACACATGGTGCTTTTCTTTCTCGTTGTAGTAACCAGTATGATCTCCGTAAGGCCCTTCATCTGCGAATTCATTCGGGTCGATGTAACCTTCCATCACGATTTCTGCACTTGCGGGAACTTCTAAGTCGTTGCTGATTGATTTAACGACCTCAGTTTTACTACCACGTAGTAAGCCTGCAAACGCGTACTCAGATAAACTATCCGGCACTGGCGTAACCGCACCAAGAATGGTGGCAGGATCAGCACCAAACGCTACCGATACTGGGAATGGTTTCCCAGGGTTAGTTTCCATCCAATCACGCAGATCCAATGCTCCACCACGGTGGGCTAACCAACGCATGATGATTTTATTCTTGCCGATCTTCTGCTGACGATAGATACCTAAGTTTTGGCGTTTCTTGTTTGGACCACGAGTAACCGTTAAACCCCATGTTAGCAATGGCGCGACATCATCAGCCCAACAGCTCATCACAGGGATTTTATCTAGGTCGACGTCATCGCCTTGCCATACCACTTGTTGGCAAGCCGCTTTGCGAAGGCGTTTAGCTGGCATGTTTAAGACTTGCTTAAACACAGGTAGTTTATCAAGAGCGTCTTTAAAGCCTTTTGGTGGCTCAGGTTCTTTTAGGTAAGCAAGCAACTTGCCCACTTCACGCAGTTCTTTGACTTCTTGACGTCCCATACCAATAGCAACCCGATTAGGTGTACCAAATAGATTGGTCAAAACGGGCATGTCATAGCCTACTGGATTTTCAAACAAAAGAGCCGGGCCACCAGCACGTAGAGTACGGTCGCTAATCTCGGTCATTTCGTAGTCTGGATCGACTGGGTGAGAAATGCGTTTCAACTGACCAATACTTTCAAGATGGTCGATAAAATCACGTAAATCTTTAAAACTCATAGGACTTCTACATGCTGATTATTCTGCGCTCAGTATATCAAAAAGGGTGACGCTGAGGTCCCCCTTTTTAGTGTGGTTATTGAGAGGCAAAATCCACTTTACGGTAATGCTTGCTCGATCAAAGAACTCTTCACCTGAGGGTTATCATTGACGAGATCTTGCAACCATCGCGTATGACCTTGTTTGGCGAGTTCACGCGCAACTAATGGTGCTTCATCAGCAATCGCCATCCTAGAGACAAGGAACAGCTTCACCTCTTCTGATAACGGGTTAACTTTGGTAAGCAAAGTAATCGCTTCATCTTTCAAACGCGGGTTCTTAGTCGCTGCCATCACCTGTTCAAGCGCGAACGTTTGTTTGGTTTCAGCAAGGCGAACTAGCTCAGCTTGGCTATGATAATCGGCCTTCATTCGCCATAGAATTTTGTAAACCTCTGGGTCTTCGCTCACTTGCGCTAATCGAACCACCACCTCAGTAGAAGGTAACCAACTAACAATAGAAGATGCGGTGAGTTGCTTAGTTAGGTAATCAACCGCTTCAGGAGACAAACTGTCTAGCTCTCTAATGAGCAACGCTTCTCGCGTTTGAACTTGATGTTCAGATCCAGATAACCACTCTTTTAGGTCGAGTTCCTGTTTCTCTGCATCTAACACAAACACCAATGTCTTCTGATCTTGACGCCATTGTTTAATAAGGCGATTAGCAATTGAAGGGTAATTAAAGGCAGGTACCGTAAACTCATAGCCATCGCCACGTTCTAAGACTTGATAAGTGGGCGTGATAGCAAGTTGCTGCTCGATGAAGATAGACATCTTGGGTGTGAGTACGATTTTTTGCTGTTCAAGCTTCTTCAAGAGTTGGTAACGAGCCACCTCTTGCTGGGGAAATGTCAGGCGCTCAAGCGCAAAGCGTAGCGAATTGACTTCGTCACGTACGACAAGCTCTAGTAGTTCAGCAGTTTTCAGTTTTACTTGATCATTCTCAAGCCAAGACTCTACTGTAAGTGGAGACATCTCGGTGGCATAGCTCATACCAACCGGTGAAAATAACAGTGAAGTAGACAGGAGTAATGATGACAACAGTCCATGTTGCATTTTAACGTCCTTGTAACACTTTTGCTCATTCTGCAAGCTGGCGCTACAAAATGCAAATAAAAAGCGCCACCCGAGGGCAGCGCTTATTAAATACGATCAGCTAATCAATATTACTGACGACGCATTGCGTCAAAGAACTCATCGTTCGTTTTCGTCATTGCTAGCTTGTCGATAAGGAATTCCATTGCGTCGATTTCGCCCATTGGGTGAACAATCTTACGCAGGATCCACATCTTCTGTAGTTCATCGTTCTTGGTAAGAAGCTCTTCACGACGAGTACCAGAGCGGTTGAAATCAATCGCTGGGAATACGCGTTTTTCAGCAATCTTACGGTTAAGGTGCAGTTCCATGTTACCTGTACCTTTGAATTCTTCGTAGATAACTTCATCCATCTTAGAACCAGTATCAACCAGTGCTGTTGCGATGATCGTTAAGCTACCGCCTTCTTCTACGTTACGTGCCGCACCGAAGAAACGCTTTGGACGATGTAGAGCATTCGCATCAACACCACCAGTAAGAACTTTACCTGATGAAGGAATCACAGTGTTGTAAGCACGAGCTAGACGAGTAATAGAATCCAGTAGGATAACTACATCTTTCTTGTGTTCAACAAGGCGCTTCGCTTTCTCGATAACCATTTCTGCAACTTGTACGTGGCGAGATGCTGGCTCATCGAATGTTGAAGCAACTACTTCGCCTTTAACTAGACGCTGCATTTCTGTTACTTCTTCTGGACGCTCATCGATAAGTAGAACCATTAGTTCACACTCAGGATGGTTACGTGCAATGCTTTGAGCAATGTTTTGCAGAAGCATTGTCTTACCCGCTTTAGGCGGAGCAACAATCAGACCACGCTGACCTTTACCAATTGGAGATGCAAGGTCAAGAATACGAGCCGTAATATCTTCAGTCGCACCATTACCCGCTTCCATCACCATACGTTCGTTAGCGTGAAGAGGAGTAAGGTTTTCGAAAAGAATCTTGTTACGTGCGTTGTCTGGCTTGTCGTAGTTAACCGTGTTTACTTTAAGCAGTGCAAAGTAACGCTCACCGTCTTTAGGTGGACGGATTTTACCGCCAATAGAGTCACCTGTACGTAGGTTAAAACGACGAATTTGGCTTGGTGATACGTAGATATCATCTGGGCCAGCCAGGTATGAACTGTCGGCGCTACGTAGGAAACCAAAACCGTCTTGAAGAATTTCTAGAACACCATCACCAAAGATGTCTTCACCACTTTTTGCATGCGCTTTAAGGATGGAGAAGATAATGTCTTGTTTTCTTAGGCGAGCTTGATTTTCAAGACCTAAGCTTTCGCTAAGTTTAACAAGCTCAGACACAGGTCTGTTCTTCAGTTCAGTAAGATTCATAGTGGTGGAAGTTTGTTTAGTCAAAATAGGATCTGTTTTCTTAAGTTAAGAAGGATTTGGTCACAGGATCGACCAAGAAGAGAAATTCGTTCAATTAACGTGCGATAAATTAGCACTAAAACTAAGACTAGTCCATAGCTTAGAAAAAACAAAACCGCGCATTTGTTAACTGCGCGGTTTCTTTTCAAAGGCTCACCTAATTAAAGGTTAGCGTCTAGGAACTCTTTAAGTTGAGTTTTAGACAATGCACCAACTTTAGTTGCTGCTACGCCGCCATCTTTGAAAAGAAGTAGCGTTGGAATACCACGAATACCAAACTTTGGTGGAGTTCCAGCATTCTGGTCGATATTTAATTTACCGATAGTGAGTTTGCCTTCGTACTCGTCTGCGATTTCATCAAGAATCGGAGCAATCATTTTACATGGACCACACCATTCTGCCCAAAAATCAACAAGAACCGGGCCTGCAGCGTTGATCACATCGTTATCAAAACCGTCATCAGTTAGCTGCAAAATCTTATCACTCATCTTCCACTCCAATGTATTTTTTAGAACTGGTTGGATGATAACCAGTAAATAGATGCCCTATTGGAATGTATTTACTTTCGTATTGCAAGCTTAAGCTGATATTCTATAGCAATGAAAAAGACGCATATCACAGAGCAAAAGTTCGCCGACTTGGATTTACTCCCGCAAGTCATTGAAGGATTGGAGAAAAAAGGGTTCGATTACTGTACCCCTATCCAAGCCTTGGCGCTCCCGGTACTGCTCACCGGCCAAGACATCGCAGGCCAGGCCCAAACGGGTACTGGTAAAACGCTAGCGTTTCTTACTGCTACATTCAACCACCTGCTAAAAACACCTGAGCATGAAGGCCGCAAGCCTAATCAGCCACGTGCGATTATTATGGCACCAACGCGTGAACTCGCGATTCAGATCTACAACGATGCTGACTCTCTGGTTGAAAGCACAGGTATCAAAGCAGCATTAGCTTACGGTGGCGAGAGCTACGACAAGCAACTAGGTAAGATCGAAGAAGGCGCAGATATCTTAATTGGTACGACTGGTCGCATCATCGATTTCTACAAACAAAAGGTATTTAACCTTAACCACATTCAAGCTGTTGTTCTTGACGAAGCTGATCGCATGTTCGATCTTGGTTTCATCAAAGACATCCGCTTCTTGTTCCGCCGTATGCCAGAACCTAAAGATCGCCTGAACATGCTGTTCTCTGCGACGCTGTCTTACCGCGTACAAGAGCTAGCGTTCGAACACATGCACAACCCAGAGCATGTTGTTGTTGAGCCAGAGCGTAAAACAGGTCACCGCATTCAGGAAGAGCTGTTCTACCCATCAAACGAACACAAAATGGCACTGCTGCAGACTCTAGTTGAAGAAGAGTGGCCAGAGCGCGCTATCATCTTCGCTAACACTAAGCACAAATGTGAGTCTGTTTGGGGTCACCTAGCTGCAGATGGTCACCGTGTTGGCCTGCTAACTGGCGATGTTCCTCAGAAGAAACGTGAAAAGATTCTTGAGCAATTCACTAAAGGTGATGTTGACCTGCTTGTCGCAACCGACGTTGCAGCACGTGGTCTACACATTCCTCAAGTAACACACGTATTCAACTTCGACCTACCTGATGACTGTGAAGATTACGTTCACCGTATCGGCCGTACAGGTCGTGCTGGTGCAAGTGGTCACTCGATCAGCTTTGCTTGTGAAGATTACGCAATCAACTTGCCACCAATCGAAGAATACATTGAGCACGCGATCCCTGTGTCTGACTACGATGCTTCTGCACTGCTAGAAGATCTACCAGCACCATTGCGCTTACGTACACGTAACCCGCAACAACGCCGCTCAAACAACAATGGCCCACGCAACGGGAACCGTAAACCAAACCAGAACCGTCGCCCACGCCAACCGCGTCATAACAAGGAAGCTTAGTCGCTTATGAGTCAAACAGTGTCACCCCCGCTTTACGCTGCAATCGACCTCGGGTCGAACAGTTTTCATATGCTCGTTGTGCGTCATATCGATGGCAGCGTACAAACCATGGCTAAAATTAAGCGCAAAGTGCGTTTAGCTGCAGGCTTAGATGAAAATAATGCGCTTAGTACAGAAGCCATGCAGCGCGGTTGGGACTGTTTGAGTCTCTTTGCAGAGCGACTGCAAGATATTCCGAAAGAAAATATCCGCATTGTCGGTACAGCGACCCTACGTACTGCTATCAATGTGGATATATTTCTAGAGAAAGCGAACCAGATCCTTGGTTACGACATCAATGTTATCTCCGGAGAAGAAGAAGCTGCGACTATCTATAAAGGCGTAGCACACACTTCTGGTGGCAGCGGCCGCCGACTGGTTGTTGATATTGGTGGCGCAAGCACCGAGATGATCATTGGTGAAGGCTTCTCAGCGAAAGCACTAACCAGCCTAAAGATGGGCTGTGTTACTTGGCTTGAGCGCCACTTTAAAAACCGCCAATTAACCGCTACCAACTTTAACAACGCCATTGAAGCGGCGAAGTCGACGTTGGCTCCTATCCTAGATAGCTACACTGATATCGGATGGGATGTGTGTGTGGGCGCCAGCGGTACCGTTCAAGCACTGCAAGAGATCATGTTGGCGCAAGGCATGGATGAAGTGATTACTCATGCCAAACTTAAGCGTCTACAGAAACAAGCGATGATTACTGAGCGCTTGGAAGAGCTAGAAATCGAAGGACTTACCCTTGAACGCGCATTAGTGTTCCCGAGTGGCCTTTCCATTCTTATTGCTATTTTTGAGTTGCTTGAAATAGATTCAATGACACTCGCAGGCGGCGCACTCCGTGAAGGCCTAGCCTACGAGATGGTTGATGAGCTTCGCCAAGAAGATATCCGAGCGCGTACCATTAAGAGTGTTCAATCACGCTACCAAATGGACGTAAGCTACGGTGAACAAGTTGCTGTAGTCGCACAAACGCTGCTAGACCAAGCGGGCGCCGAAGCGTGGGTTTCAGAACCTCAAGCTGGTGTGCTATTGCAAACGGCAGCTAAGCTTCACGAGATTGGTTTAACCATCGATTTCAAAAAAGGCGGTGAGCACAGCGCTTATCTGCTGCAAAACTTAGACCTACCTGGCTTTACTCGAGCGCAAAAGCACTACTTGGGTGAGTTAACTCGTCGCTACCGTGAACAGTTAACCTCATTACCAGAGCAACACGCTATCTCAGGCACCAGCAGCAAGCGTATTTTACGTATTCTGCGTTTGGCTATTTTGTTAACTCACCGTCGTAACCCAGCGCTAGAGCCTGAGTTCAAACTGACGACGAATGACAACAATCTAACCCTAACGCTTTCTAAGCAATGGTTAGCTGACAATCCGCTGACCGCTGCAGAGCTAGAGCTCGAGTCGAATAGACAAACCGATATTGGCTGGCCATTGAATATTAAATGCCTCTGATATTAGTATCTGACGCTAGAAATTAAAAAAGGTTCATCGCGGC
>NZ_JBFRJM010000107.1:0-2507 GCF_041468865.1 Vibrio sp. 10N.286.52.C3
CCGATCACTTTTAGCCTAACTCCGAAATCGGTGATCGGAATAGCGAAAACCGCGATCGGAATGCCCGAAATCCTTCCTTTTTCTCTTTTAAATCAATAGCTCGCTATTCTTTACTTCTTAAACAAGAACGTAAGGAAGCGACAATGGCCAAAAAGAGAACTCCAATGAACAAAATCAAAGAGGTATTACGCCTTAAGTACGACTGCGGTCTCTCCAATCGTGGTATCGCTTCTTGCCTGAAACTCGGCCCGTCCACCATATCGGAACTCCTTACTCGCTTTAAACAAAGCCAACTTGGCTGGCCTCTACCCGAAAGTTGCAGCGATGCTGATCTCACGCAAGCGCTGTATCACGGCAAGAAAGCCAGTCGCGATAAAGTCATGCCAGACTTCACTCAATACGCAGTCGAACTCAGACGTAAAGGCATGACAAAGATGTTGTTGTGGCAGGAATACCATGAGCAATATCAAGAACAAGCTTACGCTTACACTCAGTTCTGCGAGCACTTCACTCGTTGGTTCAAAACTCAAAAGCGCAGCATGCGCCAGCTCCATGTGGCAGGTGACAAGCTGTTTATCGATTACTGTGGGCCTCGGCTTCAAGTGGTCAACCCTGATACAGGTGAAGTGCGCGAAGCAGAAGTGTTCGTGGCGACCTTAGGTGCGTCCAATTACACCTATGTTGAAGCCTTCCCGAGTCAAGGTAAGTCTTACTGGTTAGAGGCGCATGCCAATGCGTTCGAGCACTTCGGTGGTGTACCACAGCTCTTGGTTCCCGATAATCTACGTAGCGCGGTCACCAAAGCCAATCGTTATGAGCCGAGACTTAACGACAGTTATCAAAAACTGGCGAATCACTATCAAACCGCAGTGATGCCAGCTCGCCCTTACAAACCGAAAGACAAAGCCAAGGCAGAGAATGCCGTGCTCCTAGTGGAACGCTGGATCATGATGCGACTACGACATCAAACCTTCCATACCTTCAAAGAGCTGAACCTTTCCATCCGTGAGCTTATGAATGACTTAAACGAACGTGAGATGAAACAGTATGGTGCGAGCCGCAAAGCGCTGTTCGACAAACTCGATAAGCCAGCGTTAAAGCCGCTACCTAAGCAGCGATACCTCTATACCGAAACCAAGCGAGCCAAGGTTGGGCCTGATTATCACATAGAATATCGCCGCCACTACTACTCGGTGCCACATCAACTTGTTGGTCACCATGTCGAACTGGAAGCCTCCAACCGTCTGGTGCAGATCTACCATCAAGGTAACTTGGTAGCCCAGCATCCACGCAGCCAAAGAGAGCGCGGAAACAGCACCCAACCAGAGCACATGCCGAGTAATCATCAACATCAGAAGTGGTCGCCTGGACGCCTGCTCAACTGGGGAGCCAATATCGGCCCAGCCACACGAGAAGTCATCAATAAGATGCTCTACTCCAAGCCTCATCCAGAGCAGTCGTATCGCTCCTGCCTTGGGCTGCTCAATCTGAGTAAAGCGCATGGCGAGTCGCGCTTAGAGCAAGCCTGTAAAGATGCGCTGATGCTGACAAAACCGAACTACACCTTCATCAACAATCTGCTGAAGAACAATCGTGAAGGACAACTGAGCAAAGACAACACGAGCACGCCGAACCTTGTTCATAGCAATGTCCGTGGCCCGAACTGTTATCACTAGGAGAAATACAAATGAACGCACTGAACGACCAACTCAAAACCCTCCGCTTGAGCCATGCAGTGAAAGCGTTAGAGCAGCAACAAGAACAACTGAGCACCTACGCAGAGCTGGACTTCGAGGAAAGGCTAAGCCTACTTCTGGAAAGTGAAATCTTGAATCGCAATCAGACAAAAATCCAACGCTTAAAACGGCAAGCCAAACTGAGAGTGGATGCTCAGCCGAGCCAACTCATCTACAAGGAGGGACGAAATCTCAATCGTAAACAGATGAGCGAACTTCTAACGGGCAGTTATCTACATAAGCACCAGAATATCTTGATCACAGGCCCAACAGGTGCTGGCAAAACGTATCTTGGCTGCGCACTGGCAACCAGTGCCTGCGACCAACAACACACGGTCAGATACTACCGATTAACTCGCCTGCTTGATGACCTGACCGCAGGTCGTCTGGACGGTAGCTATCAAAAGCAACTTCAATCGTTGGCTAAGAAAGCTCTACTAATCCTCGACGACTGGGGGATGGAAAAGCTAACCCAAGAGCATGCAGGTCACTTATTAGAAGTGCTTGAAGATCGTTACCAAAACAGCAGCACGATCGTCATCAGTCAGTTACCTGTAAAGGAGTGGTACAACATGATCGGTAACGCCACTGTCGCAGACGCTCTAATGGATCGGCTGGTACACAATAGTCATCGAATAGAACTAGGAGGTGAGTCGATGAGAAAACTGGCGCAATCCGATCACTTAGAGTAAAAATAGGAAGAGAGAAAAACGGCAGGATCAAGTGATCGGAATAAACCGAAACGAGCGATCGCAATCACCGAAATACGCA
>NZ_JBFRJM010000108.1:0-281 GCF_041468865.1 Vibrio sp. 10N.286.52.C3
TAGTTTTGAAGTCAGTATTCGTTGAGTCACAAAATCTTAAATTGAAGAGTTTGATCATGGCTCAGATTGAACGCTGGCGGCAGGCCTAACACATGCAAGTCGAGCGGAAACGACACTAACAATCCTTCGGGTGCGTTAATGGGCGTCGAGCGGCGGACGGGTGAGTAATGCCTAGGAAATTGCCTTGATGTGGGGGATAACCATTGGAAACGATGGCTAATACCGCATAATGCCTACGGGCCAAAGAGGGGGATCTTCGGACCTCTCGCGTCAAGATATGC
>NZ_JBFRJM010000109.1:0-18222 GCF_041468865.1 Vibrio sp. 10N.286.52.C3
TCGGCGCACAAACAAAAAGGGTGAGCCATAAGCTCACCCTTTTTACATCGTATTTTCGTTATTGAGCCAACCAGTGTTTCACGTGAAACGCTCGCTCCATCAAAACAAACGCTGAGGTTGACCAAAGTAATACCCTTGCAAGTAATCGACCCCCATGTCTTCAGCAATACGGCACACCTGCTCATTATGAACGAACTCCGCCACCGTCTTAGCATTCAGAATCTGGCATAAGCTCACCAACTGCTGAGCGATCTTGCGCTGCTTTTTATCTTTATCAATATTGCGAATCAAACTGCCATCAAGCTTGATCACCTGTGGTTCTAGCTTCAATATCTCATCAATGTTCGAATAGCCCGAACCAAAGTCATCAACAATAATATTCACACCAAGATCGCGGAAGTGATTACACACCTCAATCAAGCGACCGTAATCCTGAATTTGTTCCGTTTCTAACACCTCCAAGCCAATACGCTGTGGGTGACTGATTTTCTTGATCGCTTGTTCAAGGTGAAGAATGGTTTTCTCATTGCTGAAATCTTGTGGCGCTAAATTAATTGAGAACGAATCGGTTCGCTGACTCATAAAATCGAAGGTGCGCGTTATCATCTGACGACTGAGGCGTGTATAGAGATGGGTTCCTTCAATGATTGGCAAGAACTTACCCGGTGCAATTAACTGACCGTCCTCTTCAATTCGAACCAAACACTCGTAGCTCTCTACCTGATGACTGTGTGCTGAAACTATGGGCTGAGAGCACGCCACAATATTCTGATTAAGCACCGCGCGACTCACACACGACAGCCAACCAAGTTGCTCTTGGCGATGCTTCTCCAATTGAATGAGTGCCTTGGCGCTCACTAGGTGCTTGTTCTGGCTGACAGCGCTGCGCCTCGCATCAATCGCCTTCAACAATAAGTCATCAATAGAGGTAGTCGGGAAATCTCGACGGCTGGCGATACCCGCACAGATAGACACCGACAAGTAATCAATATCGGGTAAACCGGTAGGCTCAAAATTCACATGCTCGGTTTGATCGGCAAATTCCGAGAATCGCTGATGAATATGTTCTTGGCTCGCCCAACTATCAAACACCACCGCCCACTCACCAATACCGATACTGTAGAGCTGACAGCCCTCATCAAAGAACTGCCACAGCGCCTTTTGAAAGTACTCACTCAAATCATGCAGAAGCTTGTCACCTACTCGATAACCATACTTCTCATTGATCTGACCAAAGGTCGTGACCTTCAAAGCTAACAAGTGGCTGTCACTGCTCATTTTCGACAGTTTCTCACGCAGCACACTTCGATTGGGTAAACCTGTACGGTGATCAATTCGATAGCTTGCCGTCAATGCAGTGGCTTGCTGCTGAATCTTACTCGCCATACTGTTATTCATATCATCGACATCAAGCAGTGCATTTCGGATCAATGAAAACAGAGGGGATATATTGGTAGCGGGTTGTGTCTCTAATGGCAATACTGCCTTACCCTCACCCTCTCTAAGCGCAAGGTAAGTGAGGCTATGGTGCAAGATTCGCTGTTGGCTATTCTCTTGATAAAGTTCTCCCATGCAGTAAACGCCATAGCTGTCGGCCAATTTTTGGAAAACCTCTACCTCTTGGTTGCCATCGATAAAGTCGATGCGAGAGGTGCAGTTGTAAATGAAGAACTGTTCTGGCCTATGAGAGGCGATCTGCTGCACGCCCAGTCGTATCTGCTCTAAGGTCAGTGATGGATGGTCATAACAAAACCGGACCTCATCGCCCACTTGGAACAGGCCGCTGAATTCTATCTCTCCACTTTCCGTTACCTTGAGCGGTAAGTGAATGTTTTGCTCTTTCGGGTCACCGACCATCAAGGGAAAGTTATGCAGTTGCTCAAAAGGCACTTCGAGGCCATCAGCGAGGTAACGATTGTAGAGTTCGCGAACAGGCATCCCATCCAGTTCCAACAACCGGTTCTCTTGAGCACCTGTCACTCGAAAAGTTCGACCAATCGGATTCCATTCAGTGTAGTAACCCTTAGCGATGGAGAGCTCAACACTGTGCAGCGCCAACATCACATAGGCATTTTCATAGCAAATGCCGTCTAACATCACCCATCGCCCATTATCTGTGATGGTCGATGCACCGCCACAGATCGGTAATGAATACATCGACTGCTCAAACGCTGAAAATAGATCTCGGTTATTTATCTGCAAGCGGTCTGCGAAACAGATGATGCTTTGAGTATTATCATTGCACTCAAGCTGTTGCCACATAGCGTGGCTATCGAGCAATGGTTGTTCGCTATATTCGACAACACCACAAGAGTAAGACGTCGCGTCAAAGCGGGTAACAATCAGATAAAGACCTTGGTGCAGGATGACACCTTGACTAATGTAGTGGTTAGCACTGCAACCAATCAATTTGGCATTGGGAAAAGTCGATTGAATCACTTGGCAGGCAGCCAAAACAGAACCTTTCTCGAAAGACGAAAACACCTGAATCAGTAGGCTTTCATGTTGATGAAAATCTATCTTTTCCAATTCACGTTGGGTTTGCTCAATGTCTTGTATCAGGAGAGAAGTCGACTGCATATTCACATTAATCGTTACGTTAATGATTTATTATTGTGCTTATTATAGATAAGGCTTGCACGGAATACTTGCGATCGCGTTATGAATAATGTGACCTTAGTTAGACATCATTCATTCCGCCAAAAAGCAGTCATTAATGGCGGCGCAGTACTTTTATAGCCAGTCGTTACACAATGCGGGAAGCTTTAACTGCTAAAACAGTCGCTTAGGCTCACCGAAGTAGTAACCCTGCAGATAATCGACACCCATTTGCTCTGCTATCTCACAAACCTGTTGGTTATGGACAAATTCAGCGACCGTTTTGGCATTGAACACTTGGCACAAACGAATCAACTGAGAGGCTATGTTTCTTTGTTTTTGATCTTTGTCGATATTACGAATCAAGCTACCGTCGAGCTTAATGATCTGTGGCTCAAGCTTAATGATTTCCTCGATGTTGGAGTAACCAGAGCCAAAGTCATCAACAATGATTCTCGCCCCAAGCGCACGGAAGTGATCACACACCTCAATCATGCGACCATAATCTTTAATCTGCTCAGACTCGAGAACCTCTAGGCCAAGTCGAGTGGGATCGTTCATAGCACTGATGGCGGTCTCGAGCACCTCAAGCGTCTTGTCGCTCAACAAATCTTGCGGGGATAGGTTGATAGAAAATGGGCTTTGCTTATCCGCCATATAACCTATGGTGTTCTTAATCATGTGTCGGCTGAGGCGAGTGTAAAGGTGCGTGTCGGCAATGATAGGTAAGAACTTACCTGGTGGCACAATGGTACCGTCTGACTCCATGATTCTGACCAAGCACTCTTGGCCAATCATTTCGTGCGTAACCGACTCCACAATCGGCTGGGAATAGGTGATGATGTTCTGATCTAGAATCGCACGACTTACACAACTCAACCAACCGAGTTGCTCTTTGCGGTCCTCTTCGCTCACCTGAATATCTTTGGCATTGGTGATGTGGGTATTGTTACGTACTCCATAGCGTCGAGCTTCGATCGCTTTCAATAAGATCTGGTCACCACTGTCGGTTAAGAAGTCACAACGACTAGCAAAGCCGCCACACAGAGAAACTGACAGGTAATCAATATCAGCCAAACCATATGGCTCAAAATTTATGTGTTCGATGTCATCGGCGAACTCAACGAAACCTTCTTTTATTTTCGTACTACCAACACTAGCATTGAAGATAATCGCCCACTCTCCAACACCAATACTGAATAGCTCTACCTTCACGCGAGGCTCTTTAACCACACGAAGCTGTAATCGCTCGATAAAGTGATTAGACAGATCGAGTAGCAGCTGATCCCCCACTTGATAACCATACTTCTCGTTAACCTGATGGAAGTTGGTTAGCTTTAAGGTCAGCAGATGTTCACTGAACAGAATCGTATTGAGGCGCTCTTTCAGTACGATACGGTTCGGCAAACCAGTACGCGAGTCAATGCGATAGCTTTCGGTTAAGCGACGCGCTTGTTGATGGAGTTTCTTTTCCATCTGAGTATTCATACTGTCGAGATCAGCGACTGCATTTCTGACTAGGTTAAGCAATGGCGACACGGTTGAGCCACACTGAAAGTCTTCGCAATGAAACTCTTTAATCTCGTCAGACTCGCGCATAGCGATATAAGTCAAGCTGTGGTGCAGTATCTCTTGGCGGTCTTCATTACGGTATAGCTCCCCCATGCAGTAGGCACCACATGTATTCACTATCCCTTCAAATGGCTTGAGCTCAAGTTTACTGTCGATAAATTCAAGTCGAGATACGCAGTTATAAATGATCACCGATTCAGGCTGATGCATGGCTAGCATCTCGGCACCGTGGTGCACCTTTTCTGCAGTGAGCGATGGGTGGTTATAACAAAACTGCGCCTCTTCACCGACATGCCAAGGGCTATCAAACTCAATACTGCCATCATCATTAATACGTAGCGGCGTCGAGATACCCTTCTTTCTGCCAAGTTCTCGATAAAGTGGAAAGCTCATCAGTTGACTAAAAGGAAGGTCTTTGCCATCCGCAAGGTAATGTTTGAATACTTCAATAGCCGGCTTGTCGTTCAATGCGTATAAGCGATTTCCGATTGCGTGTGTGACTCGTAGCTTCATCCCAATCGGGTTCCACTCAGAGTACGCGTCCGACCAAACCTTCAATCTTGGGTTAGTCAGAGCCACAGCAACACAGGCGTGCTGGTAGGTTTGCTCGTTATACATAACCCAACGGCCAAATTCATTCTCATGGCACAGTCCACCAGCTATCGGCAAGGCGTAAGGCAAATTTTCAAAAGCGCTATAAATAGGATAATCACGCCCTTCAACCTGATCGCACAAGCTGATGACCGTTTTGGTTTCTTCTGTAAGGCGCAGCTGAAAAGCTAAGTCTTGGCTGTCTTGATTTGGATTGCCGGAAAAAGGCTGGACCGCAGAGGTTAGATGGGTTTCGTTGAACTCACTGATGATGACTAAGGTGCATGCACTTTCAAGGCAATTATCACAGATAACATGACGAGCACTCTGGCCAATTAGCGTCGCATTATTTAAACGATTGAGGGCAACACCCGCGATTTGACGAGCTAGATCTGAAGATTGAGCTGAGAAAATTTGAATAAGGTACTGTTTGCTGTCACACCATTCTCGCTGATCAAATTGAGCTCTAAATAACGCCTCAGTATTTGCGAGAAATGTAAATGTTTGCATGCCAACCCTTGTTCAAAATCGAGTGAAGTAACAACCCGCAACCACTGCTATGACTGAAATGAATCGATAAAAAGTAGTCGCCAATTATCCTAGCCTAATCAGGCTTTTATAGGCGACTAATGTAACAATTCAATAGCATAAATGCGACACAATAAGCTTACCGAGCCATTAAATTAGTCGCATAAGATCGCTAAGTTGGTCTATTTCAACATCAGGGAGCACACTCGCCTTCGGGGAGCGGTATAAATTGGAACCAGTGTCATTAAACCAGCACGCTTGGAAGCCATTTTGCTTGGCTCCATAGACATCCGTTTTGAGGTGATCGCCAACATGAAGAATATTCTCAGCGTCACAACCTAGGTGTTGCTGAGCTTTTTCAAACATATCTGGATAGGGTTTTGCTCTGCCATCAGGGCCGGCTTTAAGGATTAATTGAAAGTACAGCCCTAAGCCAATTTTGTGTGGATCGACATTGCCATTGGTAATCGCAACCAGAGGAATACGTTGGCTAAGTTCAGTCATCACTCGATGCGTTTCTTGAGGGACATCGACTTGATTACGCAACCACAAGGCATGCTCAATGCCCTCTCGAGCCGCTTGCTCTGCTTGCTGCAGAGAGTAACCCAATTGCAGCAAACCACTCTTAATCTGAGTTTCACGCCACACGGTGACATCATGTTTCAAAGCTGGGTTTTCAGATGCGACTTGCTGCTTAATGCCCTGCCACTCTTCAAGCGATAAAGAAGCCGACACTGGGTGCTTTTGATAAAGCCACTGTGCCATCTCTTTCTCAACCTTCATGATCACAGGCCAGTTGTCATACAGGGTGTCATCCAAGTCAAAGGTCATGGCTTTGATGGGCTTTAACCCTCGATAAATTCGCATAGTAAACCCTTTAATCTAATCTTTATTCTTCTTACGAGCTCTCGGGTGAGCCTGATCATAAGCTTGTGCTAAGTGTTGGAAATCTAAGTGGGTATACACTTGGGTCGTCGAGATGTTTTCATGGCCAAGCAACTCTTGCACAGCACGAAGATTTTGGCTCGATTCCAGCACATGCGTTGCAAAGGAGTGACGCAGTTTATGCGGGCTGATGTGGCTCGCGACAGATTGCTTCTTGCCCCACTCTTCCATGCGCTTTTGCACGCTGCGGTGAGAGATACGAGTCCCGAGCTTAGAGACAAACAGCGCGGTTTCACCCGGTGAAGCCAATTCACCACGAACTTTGAGCCATTTATCGACCCACTCTTTAGCTAAACCAGAAAAAGGCGCTTTGCGTTCTTTGTCGCCTTTACCAATCACTCGGATTTCGCCTTGTCGACCCAACACATCTTTCAGATTGATGCCGACCAGTTCTGCCAGTCGTAATCCAGCACCATACATCACCTCCATCATCGCTCGATCACGAATCGACAATGGATCGTCCTCATTCACATCAAGCAGTTGACCCACTTCATCAACATCGAGGTTTTTAGGCAAAGGGCGTTGTTTGCGAGGTGCAGAGACACCTTTGGCTGGATTGGCGGTCATTTCGCCACGCAACACAAGGAAATCAAAGAAGCTGCGCAGTGACGATAAGCGCGTTGCAATGCTGCTCGCTTTCATTCCCTCACGCATGCCTTTACTGGCCAGTTGTCTGACCCACGCCGCATCGACTTGACCCCAATCCTTTAGCCCTAGAGTGACTAAATGACCGGCCATGGTTTCAAGTTGTTGTTTGTAATTACGTTGGGTGTGTAGGCTGAGTCCCTTCTCGCTTCGGAGATATTCATAGAAGCGAGAAAGTGGCTTTTGAAGGCTGTTAGGAAGAGGTATTTTGGGCTCTAGGCTCATTATTTATCTGCCAAGGTAAGGTGTCCGCCAAATGAGCGACAACAAGTGCTAAATGGCGTAAAAAGAGCGTATCCATATGGGGTTGGAAATGTCCGCCATCTTCACTAGAAAAGGCGAGCAAACCCAATGGAGACTGCTTAGCAAGCGGTAGTACTACATAAGAGCCTAGCTCTGGAACTGGATAATCACCAAACAAATCGTGTCTGTCGGCTTTTCTCAAGCGTCCAAGATAAGCATCTTTGCCATTGAAATGGTTAAGCGAAAACTTAGAGTAACCCTCAGCACTCAACTGATAAAAGCCAGATTGCGAAAGAATACGAACATGAGCCTTAAGCCCAAGATCTAACGCTTTTTGTTCAACGGCTTTTATCACCTGCATGAAGTCACTGCATTTCAGCACTTGCGCTTGCAGATCCATAAACTCATAGAAGGTTTTATCGTTATTTGCTGCCAACGACATCAAGCCAGTGATCTCTTCTTCAAGCTCTTCGATTCGATGACGTTGGCGTTTAAGCTGAACCTCAACCAGAGAAACAGCGCCCTGCTCAACGTTATTGATAGCAAGGCGATCAACCAAATCTTTTCGGTCTTGGAAAAAATCTGGGTTATCACGTAAATATTCCGCGACCACTTCTGCGGTGAGTGCGTCGGCTTCAACGTAAGACAAAACCTATCCTTTATTTTTATGAATATATTTGTTTTGGGTCGTTATTAGCAAGAAAGTTGACCATCAAACACATGCGTTGCAGGGCCGGTCATAAACAGAGGTTTACCCGGGCCTTGCCAGCTAATGTGTAAGTCACCGCCTGGTAGACGAACCTTCACATTCTCAGCCAGTAAGCCTTGAGTGATACCCACTGCAACTGCGCCACACGCTCCGCTGCCACATGCCTGAGTTTCACCCGCGCCGCGTTCGTAAACACGTAGACGAACTTCTTCACGGTTAACGACCTGCATAAAGCCAGCATTAACACGCTCAGGGAAACGTTCATGTGATTCAAGTAGTGGGCCTAAGGTGTCCACATCAGCCGTGTCGACGTCATCAACCACGGTAACCACATGTGGGTTACCCATGCTTACCGCACCACAGAATAAGGTGTGTACATCCGTTCTTAGGATATACGTCTTCTCTGGCTGCTTGGCCTTGAATGGAATCTTGCCGGGTTCGAACTCAGGAATGCCCATGTTCACCGTGATCAGGTCATTCTCTTCAATCTTGAGAACCATTTTACCTTTCTTGGTACTCACGTTGATGCTGTACTTATTCGTTAAGCCTTTCATGCGAACGAATCGTGCAAAACAACGTGCACCATTGCCACACTGCTCCACTTCACTGCCATCCGCATTGAATATGCGGTAATGGAAATCAGTTTCTGGATCATAGGGAGCCTCAACCACAAGTAGCTGATCAAAGCCCACACCAGTGTGACGATCCGCCAAACGACGGATCAAATCTGGAGAAAAGAAAATATTTTGAGTAATGCAGTCCACGACCATGAAATCATTGCCCAAACCATGCATTTTAGAAAAGTGGAAGTGCATAACGCTTAAAATTACTCCGGAAGAATGTTTTCAAGTTCCCACAGACTCGTAAGCTCTTCACGCTGACGAACCAAGTGAGTTTTATCGCCATCCACCATCACTTCAGCCGCACGCGAACGAGTGTTGTAGTTAGATGACATCGCGAAGCCATAAGCACCCGCTGAACGAACTGCTAGCAGATCACCTTCTTCAAGAACAAGGTCACGATCTTTACCTAGGAAATCGCCTGTCTCACAGATTGGGCCAACCAAATCGTAAGTCACAGCTTCACCCTGACGAGGGCTAACAGGAACAATATCCTGCCAAGCTTGATAAAGTGCTGGGCGCATTAGGTCGTTCATTGCTGCATCGATGATGGCAAAGTTCTTGTGCTCTGTTGGCTTGAGGAACTCGACTTTCGTTAATAATACACCAGCGTTAGCAGCAATCGCTCTTCCAGGCTCGAAAATCAGCTCTAGATCAGAATGATTGTCTAGGCGAGCCAATAAGGCTTTCGCGTAGTCAGAAGGCTGTGGTGGTAATTCATCACGATAAACCACACCCAAGCCGCCACCGACATCAAGGTGTTTGATGTTGATACCGTTAGCACGTAGCTGGTCGATCAGCGCAAGTAGGCGATCGGTTGCATCGATGAAAGGTTCGATATCCGTTAACTGAGAACCAATGTGGCAATCAATACCATGGATAGACAAGTTATCGAGTGTTTTTGCAAACTCATAAACAGCAGGAGCACGGTCGAAAGCGATACCAAACTTGTTATCACGCAGACCTGTAGAGATATAAGGGTGAGTGTTCGCATCAACGTCTGGGTTGATACGCAGTGAAATCGGCGCTTTAACACCAAGCTCACCAGCTACTTTATTCAGTCGCTCTAGTTCTGGTTCAGACTCTACGTTGAAACACTTAATGTTCAACTCAAGCGCACGCTTCATTTCAGCGGCTGTTTTACCGACACCAGAGAATACAACTTTTGCTGGATCGCCACCGGCAGCAACCACACGCTCTAGCTCACCGCCAGAAACGATATCGAAGCCAGAGCCCAAACGAGCCAAAGTATTCAACACGCCAAGGTTTGAGTTAGCTTTAACGGCATAACACACCAAGTGCGGATGCTCACCAACCGATGAATCAAACGCATTCCAGTGGCGTTCTAATGTTGCACGAGAATATACATACAGCGGTGTACCATATTGCTCTGCTAGTTGTGAAAGTGCGACGTCCTCAGCCCAAAGCTGGCCATCTTCCTGATAGTTGAAGTAATCCAAAGTTCTTATCCCTTATAAATAACGATTTCTGCGTGTTTTCACTTATTGTGATTGTTCGGTTTGCTGAACTTCATCAGGATCGTACAAAGGACCCGTTTGACCACAACCAGAAAGTCCAATAACGGACATCATAAATAGAGCAGCAATTAATTTTTTCATTTTGCATATCGTGATTATTAACTCAATGCCCCCTATAATCGCACCACACTCAGGAAAAGCAATAGGATAGAAAGGATGAACGAGACTGAATTTCATCAGCTGGTCGATATACAGATGCAAAACATCGAAGAAGCTATCGATGAATCAGAGGCAGATATTGATTACGAAGTGACTGGTAACGTGATGACGCTGGAGTTTGAGAACCGCAGCCAAATCATCATTAACCGCCAAGAACCAATGAAAGAAATCTGGTTAGCGTCTAAATCTGGTGGCTTTCACTTCAAGCTAGTTGACGACAAGTGGACATGTTCAAAGACGGGCATGGAGCTGTTTGAGATGGTTAAAGAAGAATGCGTGAAGCACGCAGGTGAAGCGATCGATTGGGTCTAATCATTTGTAAGCAAAACTAAAAAGGAGTGAATCAATCACTCCTTTTTTTAAAATCAATCGGGCTTAGTAAGACTAGATGTTAACTATCTTTGAGCTCCGAGAAGCTAAAGTTGCATCGTTACGATAAGGCACAACGTAAGAATTGCCTTCTTCAGGATGAACGATTTGGTAGTACTGAGGTAGGTTAAAGTTAATCAACTTAGACGACATCTTCGACTCATCTTTTACCGATGTGTAGAAAGAATTCACGCTCGCGATCATCTCATCTTTTTCACCGCTGTACTGGTGGTAGACCTCAACTTGGTTCGACTCGTCCAATACATAAATATTGAAGCCTTTGTCGGTATCTTCGAAAAAGAACTGAATCAAGCCCTCACTCGCAAAACCATCCACCACTTCTGGTAGCTGATACTCTTGCTCTTTATCGAGCATCAGTAAAGGTGAGCCTTTGAGCTTATTGGTTGAGATGCTACGGTAGAAATCGACCGAGTTTTCCAACATCTGTACCGACACACCACGACGTTCGAAGAACAGACCAAACATCTTATTAGCTAAACGAATAGCCTTAAAGCGGCGGCGCTTCTCGGGTTCAATCGGTTTCAATCGTAAATCGATACACTCAGCAAGCAGTTGATACACCATGTTACGCATCACACCACGCAGGTTTTTGCTGTAACAGAACACATCAACCGATTCTGGCGGTAAAGCATCTTGGTGCATTTTGCCAAGCACCGTCTTCAGCGCATCCAGCATTGCCGTATCACCTTGGAAATGCAGCGTACGTACTTCATGCCAAGAGTTACGATAAACTAAGTCGACACTGCCGACTAAGCTCTTACCTTCCTCACCAAAGCTGAAGATATCGGCGTTCTTGAGGTCCACTTTTAATGCACGACCACTTAATTCAGACGTCGGGTCATTTTCAAAGTTGATGAACATCGCTAGCTGGCTTATCTCACACGGGCTCGCCAGTGCTTGCATACTTGGGCGACGCTTACGCAAAGAAAACGTATTACGCAGGTCGCTCACCATTTGATAGAACTTATCGATATCGATGTGAGCGTCACGTACCACAGAGTGCAAACGTGTCGACTCGGTAATCAAGCCATTAAAAAACGACCATGCTACCAACTTACTCAAGTACTCATGGTGCTCTAGAGAAGGCTGACCAAGAATGCGGTGTGCAACCAGTGGCTGCTTATACAAGTACCAACCTGCTTTATTCGACTGACCCTGACGAACTTCGATGAAGCTCAAGTCGGGTTCATGCAGATCCGGAGAGATTTGTGGGTTCAGCAGTGTCACTTTACCTGGCAATACCTCAAACGCAGCGTAAAGCTTACGTGCCAAGATGCTGATATCTTGTGGACTGATTGCCGAAGTGATGTCGTTACGACGCGCAAATTGAATCAGATTACGATAGCTCAGCATCAAGGCATCAAGCAGTGCATGGTGCACCACTTTAACCTGCTCAACCTTCCAGTTACGGCGGTTATCGAGCTCAGCAATGGTTTCATGTCCCCAATTCCAAGATTTAGTCATCTCGGTTAAGGCTTCACGACGCCACGCAACGGAGCCAATGCCCGCATCTCGTGACAACTTCTCGTGGGTCTTAAGATAAAAACAGCGCCTCACCAAGTCCAATCGAGTATGGTCGTTAATACGCTCTAGGTAGCGCGTTACCTTCTCAAGCATCAGATAGTAACTATCCATGCCATACAGATCCGGTTCATCCGCGAAGAAGCGACGCTTGGTATCAATACTCAGCAGTTGGGTGTTTGGGTATTCCCATGAATAGGCTTCTAACAGGATCGCCTTCAAAACCGATTTATACGGTGAGTCGATACTCTTATAGAGCTGCCACAGGTTTGAACCAAAGTACTCTTCAGCGGGAATGCGATTCAGCTTGCCGAAATCGATCCACTGCGAGCAATCAAGATAGCCATCCTGACACAAACCTTGAACATACTCGTCGTAACACTCTTCCATTTCTGGCGGAATGATTTGCCACAACAAACGCTGACCAGCCAAACGAACCGCAGAGCGATAAAACTCATCAAGCAATAATAAGTGCTGTGAAGAACCACAGTTATCGCCGGTCATCTCTTCTGAATGGTTCGAACGGAAACGCTCTTCATCCATCAAGAAGAAGTTCGCTTCTACTCCCAAGGTTTCAGCCCAATCGGTAATCAAGAGACACTTGTTGGTTAGGCTATCGCGAGAGGCGCCATCCATATCCGGGGAAACACACACCCAGATATCAAGATCACTTGAAGTGCTTTGACCAATAGAAGAAGTACTACCCATGGTGTACAAGCCAAGGATTGCTGGTTCATCCGTCTCGGTGAGTTTGCCACCCAGCGTTAATTCGGTATCAGAGACAAATTGCTTTTGGAATTCATTAAGCGTGAAGCTACGAATTCCAAAAGGAACTTGTTGGTCATAATAACCAGGCATCATCGGGTGATTGAAGTGAAGCAGTGCGGGAATAAGGTTGAATACTCGCTGGCCTTGCACATTCATCAACGCCAACGCACGATCAATGCGCTGCTGATTTAGATTGTCTAATCGTTGAATCAAAGTTTGAGTGTAAGCCTGCAAGGTAAGTCCTTGGTTTGAGGTTAAGTGCAGTTCTGTTTAGTTACTGAACGAAAGGAGCAACAAAACGTGATCAATTTAACACTTTTACCCTTAATGGTAAAGCAAAGGAACCCGTCATACTGGTCAATTCCTTGATGACAGAAAGTTAAACTCACGGCGCCGTAGTGTCCTCTTTATTGACTATTTCTAATAATAGCCCATGTTTCAAATGAGATACTAATCACACTATTTTGGTGAACTCATGAAAATCTCTCAGCTATCAAAGTATGGAATGATCAAACAGTAAGAATTCTCGCCTCATAATGGTAGGATTAGGCTATTACAGAACCTATATCGGAAACACCATGACAAATTCAGCACCAATCCGTATCGCGACCAGAAAAAGCCCTCTTGCCCTTTGGCAGGCATACTTTGTAAGGGATACACTGCAAGCTGCTCACCCTGGTTTAGAGGTTGAGTTGGTAACTATGGTGACCAAAGGTGACATCATCCTAGACACTCCGCTTGCTAAAGTGGGTGGTAAAGGACTGTTCGTTAAAGAACTTGAAGTAGCCATGCTAGAAGGTCGTGCTGACCTAGCGGTTCACTCAATGAAAGATGTACCTGTCGACTTCCCTGAAGGTCTAGGTCTGGTAACAATTTGTGAGCGCGAAGATCCGCGTGACGCTTTCGTATCAAACACTTACAACAACATCGACGAACTCCCACAAGGTGCTGTCGTGGGTACGTGCAGTCTGCGTCGCCAATGCCAACTGTTAGAATACCGCCCAGATCTGATCATCAAAGAGCTGCGCGGCAACGTTGGTACTCGTCTAGGTAAACTCGATGATGGTCAATACGATGCGATCGTACTGGCTGCTGCAGGTCTTAAACGTCTAGAGCTAGAAGAGCGTATTCGTAGCTTCATCGAACCAGAGCAGTCTCTCCCTGCTGTTGGCCAAGGCGCTGTTGGTATTGAGTGTCGCCTTGATGACGAGCGTCTGATTAAACTCCTTGAACCACTGAATCATAAAGACACGGCTGATCGTGTACTGTGCGAACGTGCAATGAACCTTACCCTAGAAGGTGGCTGTCAGGTTCCTATCGGCAGCTACTCATTATTAGATGGCGAAAACATCTGGCTACGTGCATTAGTTGGTGAACCGGACGGTTCTAAGATGGTTCGTGGTGAGATCTCTGGCCCTCGCAAAGATGCAGAAGCACTTGGCGTGACTCTGGCAAATCAATTGCTGGATGATGGCGCGAGAGAAATCTTAACCAAGCTCTACGTTGACCAAGAATAATCATGACAGTGTTGGTGACTCGTCCCGGTTCAGAGGGACAATCGCTTTGCCAACAACTAGCGGATGAAGGGGTTCAAGCAATCCATCATCCGCTGATTCGTATCGTGGATAATCCCAACTCTGCGGATTTAAGCACCCAGCTTAATAACAGCGATATCATTATTGCAGTCAGTCACCACGCCGTGGCGGCTGCCCAAAGCATCCTTTCAAAAACCTCATCCATTTGGCCTACTTCGCCGCTTTATCTTGGCGTTGGTCAAAAAACTGCGCACGTTTTAAGCAAAGTCTGTAAACAAAAAGTAAACTATCCTCAAGTTAGTGATAGTGAACATCTTCTTAAACTTACTGAACTTAATGGCGTAGAAAATAAGTCCATTTTGATACTACGTGGCAATGGTGGGCGTGAGCTCATTAGGGATTCTCTACTCAATCGAGGTGCACAAGTCTCTTATTGTGAGACCTACCGTAGAGAATATATTCCTATTAGCGACCACAATACCTATCAAACATGGATAAACAAAAAAACGTCCAAAGTTGTCATCACTAGTCAGGAACAATTGGAGTATCTCTGCTCAATTACCCCTGATGAGTATTTGGCTTGGCTTTCAACAAGACATCTATTTGTCCCAAGCCAGCGCATTGTAGAGCGAGCACAACAACTCGGCTTCTCGAATGTGACCAATACTCACAGTGCTACGAACCAAATATTACTGGCTGCTCTCCGGCCCTAGCTAGAAACAGGAAATAAGCATGACAAGCAAAAAAAATAATGAGCATATTGAACCTGAAAAGAAACAAGATACTCAGCCAGTAGTTGTTGAAAACGAAAAAGCTGACTCTACAGAGACAAAACAACCTGAACAGAAGCTTGATGCCTCTGCTTCAAATACCGCTAAAAATGAGCAGCCTCAAGCTGAGCATAAAGAGCAAATAGAGAAAGCAGAAAAGCAAGGTAAGCGCGGTGTCAAACTAGGCGCTATTGCGATCGCTATTTCAATTATCTTCAGTGGCGGTATCGCATTTCAAATGCAGCAAAAGAGCGCTGAATACTCGGCTCAAATAGCCGCTCTTCAAGCACAACTTCAAAATACCCAATCTGCGGTAAATAAAGACCTACAAACCATCAAGCAAGAGACTATCCAAGAAGCCTCACACGCGGTGGAGAAAACTCAGGTCGTGCAATCTCAACAGCAGAAGAGCATTCAAAGCCTGCAGTTAGCAGTGGCTGACGTGAAAGGTCGCCGCCCGAATGACTGGTTACTTGCCGAAGCCGATTACCTTGTGAAACTAGCAGGACGTAAACTGTTCCTCGAGCATGATGCCGTTAGCGCAACCAAGTTAATGGAAAGCGCCGATCAACGTATCGCAGCACTGAATGACCCGAGCTTAGTGTCACTGCGTCAATCAATGACCAATGACATTACCAAGCTTCGCACTATTCCTCTGATCGACCGTGACGGCTTAGTTCTGCGTATCACAAGCTTGCAACAGCAAGTCGATACACTGCCGCTTGCCAATGCGATTCTTCCGGAAGCTGCGGTTGTTGAGAAAAAAGCGGTATCGCAAGATATTAATGATTGGCAGAACAACCTGATGACGTCGATGAAAGACTTCTCAGAAAACTTCATTACCTTCCGTAGTCGTGATGGCGAAGTTATCCCTCTACTCTCTCCTGAACAACACTTCTACCTGCGTGAAAACATCAAAGGTAAATTAGAAACCGCGATTCGCGCCGTCTACAAAGAACAAGGTGAACTCTATAGCGCAGCTCTTAATACCGCTAGCGAGTGGTCGAAAGCGTATCTAAACCAAGATAACAACTCAGTGATTGAATTTGAGAAAGCGATTAAACAGCTAAGTGAACAGAACATCTCTGTGAAATACCCTGTAAAGCTTGAATCTCAAAATGAGTTGTCAGATGTGATACGTGAGCGCCTACGTCGTGAAGTCACCGTTATGACCACGGAGGAAAAATAATGATTCGTTGGATTTTTCTTTTTCTCGTTCTAGGTGCTGGGTTAATTGTTGGTACTCAGTTCTCTGGTCAACAAGGCTACGTTCTGATCTCAATTGCGAATAAGACTATTGAGATGAGCGTGACAACACTGGTTATCTTTGTCATTGCTCTTCTAGCGGCTCTATTCGGCTTAGAGTACCTATTTAAAAAGCTTATGTACGCAAGCTCGACAACTTGGAACTGGTTCAGTGTTCGTAAGCTGAAACGTTCTCGTCGTTATACCAATGAAGGCATTATCAAGCTACTTGAAGGTGACTGGAAAGGCGCTGAGAAGAAAGTAACTCGTTGGGCTAACCATCACGACATGCCTCTACTTTGTTATTTAGTCGCTTCTCAAGCGGCACACGAACAAGGTAATACAAGTGAGCGAGATAAGTACATCGAGCTTGCTAGCCAACAGGACGACTCTCTACTAGCGGTTGAGCTAACTAAAGCTAAACAGCAAATCAGCGAGTCAAACTACGAAGCTGCATTCGATACACTTTCGACCCTAAAAGGCACATACCCTAATAACACTGCTGTACTTGGCCTGTTAAAAGCCACTTACTTGCAACTGAAGTTATGGCAGCCATTGCTAGAGTTAACTCCTAAATTAGTTAAGAACAAACTTCTAACAGCTGATGAGCAACGTGAATTAGAACAGAAAGCACAATGTGGGCTACTTCATGATGTGGCACAACAGCAAGGTAGCGAAGGTTTAATCAGCCATTGGAACAAGCTTTCAAGAAAACAGAAACAAAGTTCGCACCTTGTATCCTGCTTTGTGAAGCAACTTATCGCTCGCAAAGCTGACTCAGAAGCCTTCACTGTGATCAAAGAGAACATTGCAAAGAGTGGGTCAAATGAACTCTACATGTTGCTTCCAGAGCTGAACCTAGCCGATCACCACCCAGTAGTGGTCATGCTAGAACGTGCAATTAGTAAAGACAGTGGTAATGCCGAAGCACACAGCGCGCTGGCTCAGTTCTACTTAAGAGAGCAGAAGTGGGCGGAAGCACAAAGCCACTTCGAAAAAGCCCTAGCACTTCGCTCAAATGTTTCAGATTACGGATACCTATCTGACGCACTAGAGAAGCAAAACTTAACGAAAGCAGCTCACGAGGTTTCTCGTAAAGCGCTCGCTCTAGTTCAACCCGCTTAACTCTAAGCGACTCAAACTAAGCCGATGTCTAGCATCGGCTTTTTTGTATCTGCTATTTAACCCTAGATAACTTCTACAATAGCTATAAACCAAGCTCATCAAACACTTACCTGCCCAATACCAACTAACCATGAAATTGCTCAACTGGGCTTCTCAAACACACGGAGAACGACTTTAGTTGTGTCTGTACGTAGTTTTACCATTCTTATAAACAAGTCCTTATAAGAGGTTCGAGAGGAGTCATAGAGAAAAGTGATACCTTGAAGTTCAAGAACAAATGGAGATCAGCTTGAGAGAAGGCGCTTAAAGATATTTACCCGCAGACAGATGCCCACTTAAAGTCACGTTGAATTAACAATTAAATAGCCATCAACGTTCCAACTATAAACCGTTATAACCGGGGAGTTCACGTAACTGCCTGTAGATTAATCTATTAAGTAGAGGGAGATAGCAAGAGTTACCGACCAACAAAACCTTGTTATTAGAAACGAGGCATCTTTATCAGCCAGTTCAAATTAGTAGGAGATAGAGCTCTCAAGACGCTCAGGAAAAGTTAATCAACGAACCAATAGCCACAAGTATAAACTTACGTAATCAAGCGCTGCTAGAGAGAGCAGAGCTTAATAATAAGTGTCGGAATATCAGAGCTCGTGATCAACGTAAAGCGCCTCTACAAACTCTGAGACGAATAATAAGACTCATACCAATCCGGAAAATTAA
>NZ_JBFRJM010000110.1:0-965 GCF_041468865.1 Vibrio sp. 10N.286.52.C3
AAGATTTTAGCTACAACACCAGCACCAACTGTACGGCCACCTTCGCGGATTGCGAAACGTAGACCTTCGTCCATTGCGATTGGAGCGATTAGCTCAACAGTCATTTGAACGTTGTCACCTGGCATTACCATTTCTACGCCTTCTGGTAGAGTGATGTCGCCTGTTACGTCAGTTGTACGGAAGTAGAACTGTGGACGGTAACCTTTGAAGAAAGGAGTGTGACGGCCGCCTTCGTCTTTAGAAAGTACGTATACTTCAGACTCAAACTTAGTGTGTGGGTTGATAGAACCTTTCGCAGAAAGTACTTGACCACGTTCAACGTCATCACGCTTAGTACCACGTAGAAGTGCACCAACGTTCTCACCTGCACGACCTTCGTCAAGCAGTTTACGGAACATTTCAACACCAGTACAAGTAGTAAGAGTAGTCTCTTTGATACCAACGATTTCTACTTCGTCACCTACACGTAGGATACCGCGCTCGATACGACCAGTTACAACAGTACCACGACCTTGAATTGAGAATACATCTTCAATTGGTAGTAGGAACGGTTGGTCAACTGCACGCTCTGGCTCAGGAATGTAAGAATCTAGTGCTTCTGCAAGCTCAACGATCTTGTCTTCCCACTGCTTCTCGCCGTTTAGTGCGCCAAGTGCAGAACCTTGGATAACTGGTAGGTCATCACCTGGGAAGTCGTATTCAGAAAGAAGTTCACGAACTTCCATCTCAACTAGCTCAAGTAGCTCTTCGTCATCTACCATGTCACATTTGTTCATGAATACGATGATGTAAGGGATACCAACTTGACGACCAAGTAGGATGTGCTCACGAGTTTGAGGCATAGGGCCGTCAGTCGCAGCAACAACTAGGATACCGCCGTCCATTTGTGCAGCACCAGTGATCATGTTTTTAACATAATCCGCGTGTCCTGGACAGTCTACGTGTGCGTAGTGACGTGCTGGAGT
>NZ_JBFRJM010000111.1:0-502 GCF_041468865.1 Vibrio sp. 10N.286.52.C3
CATCCAGTATCGGCTTGGCAAGCGCTTGACGCTCTGCTTTTCGCTCTTCGGCAGGCGCACCTTTTAAGCGTGATTCTATCCCGTAGAGTTTTTGGATTTTAGCCAGCGCCTTATCAGCCTTGCCCGATTTACCTTTCCCTTGAAGCTTTTTAGCATCCATGAACTTGCGACGAGCATGCGCTAAGCACCCTACCTTGGTGACGTGATGAAGTCCATCATAAGCCGCGTAGCCATCGGTTTGTAGATAACCGTTGTAGTCACCTAAAAAGTCCACGGGACACGCCCTCGCGCGACTGTTTTGATAGTCGTACAAGGCAATATTTTTCACATTCGGCAGTGCCGCTTCGGGTGAGTCAGCGCCTGAGCAGTAGAGCCACATATAACACTGCTTCTCTTCTTTGAGCACATTGAGCGGCGTTTCATCCGCTTGAACCACCACTTGTTGAAGTAGGTGCTCTTTCAAGGCGGCATACAGCGGGGCGAACTTCTCACTGACTTGGAT
>NZ_JBFRJM010000112.1:0-2344 GCF_041468865.1 Vibrio sp. 10N.286.52.C3
AGAAATTCATTTTTATCTAAAATGAATTTGTGAAGAATTGATGTAAAGGTGACACTATCAATATACCTTTGCATCGATGCAACAGTTTTCATGAACTCTACTTGTTCGTGAGCATCAACGTCGAATAGTTCACCACGGCAAATCTCCATTTCACTAACTTTTAAGATTTCGGCTAAGTTTTTGATATTACTAGCCTTAGGTTCGTTCTTCCCATTTTCCCATTTCATATATGTTTGGGGGGTCACACCAACAAACTCTGCAACATCACTTTGTTTTAAATTTAGTAGGTCTCGCCTAGTTTTAAGTACATCTTTAAGCATCCGAAACTCCTGTGAATATCATTTTTAATAATTATACATGCTATTTTTCATACCTCGACTTTACATGTCTAAAAGTAAAGTTTAAGCTGTGATAAATCATAGTTGACAGGGTTTTTACATTGTTCTTTATCGACCGTTTATTCATGCAACAAGATCATCATTCAGGCGGGCTTCCGCTTGTTGGTCGTCATGTTATTGAGCGAGTTGATTTGGAAACTGGTGAGAAACTACCTCCCTCAGTGAATCAAAAAATACTTGAAGGTTCTTTCAGTACAAAGTTGACGATTAGATGTGATGGATACCGTGTAAGAGTTGAAGGAAACCCATCTCGCTGGCAGCGTCAGGACAATCTTTTTGGACTCGAAACTATCGAGCAGTGTGTGGAAATCTATAACCATATTTTATCCAAATATGACCTACCGCCATTTACAAAAAATACCCGCCTATCACATAGACAATCCCCTGATGGTAAAGCTTCTTCACTTGTAGGTGATGGGGCTGAAATTACGAGTATCGACTGGACTCGAAACATGTCAGTAGGCAAGGGCAGTGAACAATCTTTTATACGAGGAATGTCCTCAATCCAAATGGGACGCGGTCGTAAACCAAAACTCTATCCGGATGGTACTAGTTGCTACTGGGGCGAGGGGTCAGAATGGGAGGTAATTAAGCTATATACAAAAGGCGTCGAGTTACGCCGTCACATGAAAAAAGTCAAAAATCTAGACGCTGATACACTTAGTTATATCAATCAACTAATTGAATACTGTGAAAAAAATGGAGTCGTTCGACTAGAAAGTAGCTTAAGGCAGAAGTTGTTGAAGAGATACAACCTGCAATTTTACGGCTACGTAAAAGAGCATGACTTCTTACCACACTTACAAAACTTCGAGAATGCTATGAACACAATATCAGTCTCACATGATCACCACGAAACGATAGCTCAACAACTTTTATCTTGTGGAGTTGTCGATACAGTTCGCAAAGCAAATACAACCATGAATTACTTTACGTTATGGCAGAACGGCACTGACCTTAGAGAAACACTGAATCGCTCTCAGTTCTATGAACATAAAGCCAGATTGAAAAAAATCGGTATCGATATCGGTCAACAGTTCGATGTCTCTAGAATGTGTCCAACGTTGAAGCGTTCGAAAGAAATAGAAGTTCAACCATTACTGGTACCAGCTTGGTATCAACTACCAAAGGCTGCGCAATCAAACGTGCTGCCGTTTAAAGCTTACGTAGCTTAAGGAAAAGATATGTTGAAAGTAGAAATCTTCCCAGAACATGAACAACCAATCACAAGAACATTACCAGGCAAAGATGGTAAACAAGCTAGAACGATAAGAGAACAAGTCGGATATGCATATCTAGGTGGTAAGTTCCCAGTCGAAATGAAGCTATCGTTACAAGACGACCAATCTGCATATAAATCAGGAAACTACGAACTTGATAGCTCAAGCTTTACCGTGAATAACTTCGGTGGACTGGAATTAAAACGCTTCGGCATTAAGCTCGTGAGGTCGATGAAATAATGGAAGATCAAGTCATGAAATCTGATGAACTCCAAGAAGTCATTAACTGGTTACACAACGATGTAGATAAAGCCGTTGATGATGCCAATGATGTAGTTGCCAAGCGCCAGTACAAAAAAGTCTTCGACAGCTTAGAGTTACTAAAAGAAATGCTGCTCATGAGTGAGTCCAACAAAAACCATGTACAGATGCTTGGCTATCGAGATGATACAAACCAAGTTCAATGTATGGTGTCGAATGTTGTTGGCTTAAACTTCCAAGAAGTGAATGAACTTGCTGATGAGATATTCTTGGTTGGTGACTGGTTCATGTCAGTTACAAACGTTGATGGAGATGAAAACCACACCGTAAAAATCTATGGTCCATATGAGACAGACCAACAAGCAATGGAACATGCACGTAAAACCTTGTTAGTAACAACGTTCAGAAGCTCTGTATGAGCCTAGAAAGCCCCTCAAAATCAAACTAGCCTAAGTGCGTATTATG
>NZ_JBFRJM010000113.1:0-7498 GCF_041468865.1 Vibrio sp. 10N.286.52.C3
TGATTTAGGAAACAAAGCCCACTCAAATCTAGATTTGAGACAGTTGGCACTTCGCAACTCGGAATTGCCCATAGTTTGTCAGCAATGTTTTAGGCCGATAGATTCTGCCTCTGATTTATCGGCTCTACTTGAAAGTGCAGAAGCTAACGTACGGTGGAAAGAAACTCCCATTTCTATTCAAATGCTATATTTCAGAACCTGACTTTTAGCCTGAATGGTTATGCAATGCAAGACTTCCGTAGGGCGTTATTCGAAATAGGAAAAACTCCAGATTTTTAAACGGGTTTTACTTTCTCTTATCCAAAAACTGTTAGACCACCGCCTATAAGCGATGGTCTAACAGTGCCATTTTGAAAGAAAGATATCTTGGATTAATATCTATTCTGATTAGATTCACATAGCGTCACGAACAAGGCGAACATAGTTATAGATTCGAATAGAATCAGCTTGCGGACCGTGGCCATCAGTGTAGTCGGTGCCGTCCCATACTTTAGGGTCGCTACGTTGAGAACCAGCGCCATGAACGTCTACCCATTTACCATATTTCTCGCTATAACCCATAGAACGACCAAAGGCGACGTAAGAAGCCGCGCCTACGTACAGATCACCATTAGCAAACGCCTTATGAGTAGTGTTACTCCAGTAAAATGCCCAATCGTCGTTACCGTTCTCGTTGGTGATGGTTGTCATGTTGAAGATTGGGTCAATTGCTGGAGTACCATTTTTTGCTGGTGAATAACTGTAGTCTGTAATGGTTTCCAGCTCTTTTACGCTTGGTAAGCGCCAATCACTGTAACCAAGGTAATTTTCGGCATTCATTTTTTGGGCATAGGCCTGTGCTTCAACCCAGTTCATTGCACCGTTTTTGCTTGCTCCGTCTTTCAGTGGGCTGGTATCGGCATTATCAGACTTCACCCAGTCAAAAGCGTTTTGATAATCAATCCCTTTAGCATAAGCTGCGCCACTGTCATTCTGCGCCCACATCAGGTCAGACTGAGTGTCGGTGATAGTTTTGTCACCATTATAAGAAGCATCGCCTGATAAGGCGGTGAGTAGTCACTACTTGATAGGCTTCCAGGTGGCGAGTTCGGTTTGCCACGCCTATAACTATATTTGCGACAGAACTGAAAATGTAGATTAGGCGTTCGAATGAACCGCTCTGTGCGGATCCGTATGCTGTATGGTGTGGATCTGGAGGGTAAGTCCTCCGGCTCCTACGATTAATTTTTGTGCCAAAGTGACACAAAAATTGATTGTTGTTCATTTAAAGACCATAATACATATGTGACATTTTGACACAAAAGGAAACTACATTATGGCGACTACTTTACCCCGCATCACTGCTAGAGTTGATGTCGATACACAACACTTACTGACAAAAGCGGCGGCAATTACTGGCATGTCTAGTATTAACTCATTTGTTCTAAGTGCTGCTATCGAAAAAGCCAAACAAGTGATTGAACGTGAGCAAGCACTTAAACTTAGTCAAGCTGATGCCATCTTACTTATGGACGCTTTAGACCGCCCTGCAACAATCAACTCAAAATTGAAAACTGCTTCTGAACGTTACGAGAGCAAAACTCAATGATGAACACGGTACTTCTAGAAAAAGTAAAACATGATAGAAATCGGTTTAACTGCGGTATTGAAGCTCTTAATAACTATCTAAAAGTAATGGCAAGTCAGCAAGCAAAGAAAGACAACACAAGAACTTTCGTTTTAGAAGATGATAATGATAGCTCGCATGTCATTGGTTTTTATACATTAACAATGACACCAATCGATTTGAAGGCTTTACCCGACAAGCTACAGAAAAAACACCACTCATCTACCTCTGGTGGTCTAATTGCTCGATTAGCTGTTGATGAACGCTACAAAGGTAAAGGCTTTGGCGAGTGGCTGCTTATTGATGCACTCAGAAAGCTACTAGCAGCCAGTGATAGCGTCGCATTCCCTGTAGTTATTGTTGACGCCAAAGATGGTGCAAAAAACTTCTACGAGCGATATGGATTCCAAGCGTTTCAGGATGCAGAAAATAAACTCTTTATTACCATTTCTGATGTAAGAGCGAATTTGGGCTAGTTAACTGCTAGCCTCCTAGCAAACTAACATTGTTAATAACAGGCCAGCTCGTTTTTCGTTTCTGTCGTAAATCTAGTTAGTTATCTTCTTTTTTGCCTTACCCATGTCACCACCGCTCTAACCATCATAAAGGATCAGATCGCAAGACTCGAAAAAGGTTCAACTGATTTAGGCAACAACGCCGTTTCTGGCGACCAGTTTCAGAGCCTGCTCCGCCCGGTTATTGTCCAACTTCGCTCTTTCGACCCGGCAGAAGGCTGTCAGCCCTTCATAGTGTTTAATGAAGTAATTAATAGCTTTACCAAGACTGCTGTTTTCTTCCACGTTACTGCTTTCCAGCTCTGCCTCGCCCCAGTCTCGGATCTGTTCCATCACCGGAAGCGATAGCTTTTTATGCCAGGCCTGCCGTTGTTCTGCGTTTAGTTCCAGCTCTCCAGCTTCATCATCGTGCCGCCAGATTTCCCCGTACTACTTTAATACCTGCTCAACCTCATCCGGGAACTGGTTGAGAACCTCTGCAAACACTTCAAAAAACTCCATGAGGCTAATTTTGGCTCAGAGTCCGTTACAATTATGGTTTGGAAAGTTAATGAATAAACTTGCGCATGCATGGTATTGATATGCAGTCTAGTCATGATGTACTGCGTATGTAAAGTCGAAGGTTTTGTCTATAAATGAGCAACAGGCCACTGCGTAGAAGCAGTGGCTTTTATGATTTGGGGTACGAAAAGTTATCTGAAAGGTAGATATCATCCGAAGCGGATAAGAAGGAAATGTCCAAAATCTTCAAAAGCTGAATTCTTACTCACAACACTTTCTATCACGAAAATGCCCCATTCCTTGTTTCGACTGATTCAACAACCACTCAACCAAAGTAACGATTGACTCACTTTTCCTGATCTAACTATGTGGCCAAATTTACTACCCTACTACAAGCACCATATTCCTTTGGGGCAACAATTTTCTCTTACTTTTATTGTGGTTATAAAGAGCAACACATGAGATTATGCCATCTGTCTCGTATTAAAGGCACTACCATAAATATCCAGTAGTAACTGGATAAATTGAGGATCATCCATGAAACTTCAGCTTGATTTGGCTAACTGTTATGGCATCAACCAACTATCTAAAGAGTTAAACTTTACAAAGTCAGCTACTAACGATGGCATTAATTCGCTCTACGCTCCAAACGGAACGTTAAAAACTTCGTTAGCTAAGACCTTTAAGGATGTGGAAGAAAACAAGGATACAAAGGATCTTATCTTTCCAAGTCGTACAACGGTAAGAAATATCAAAATTGATGGTGCCGATATAGCGTCAGCCCAAGTGATGGTGATCGACTCTTATAATGAAAGCTATAGCTCTCAACAACTTTCAACTTTATTGGTTAACGAAGAGTTGAAACAACAATATGACACTGCTCTAAAGGAAGTTGATGGCAAACGTTCAACTCTCATAAACGGGGTTGCTAAAAAGTCGGGGAAACGAGATGTCCCGAGTCTATTCAATGAAGCTTTTGGGATTCCTCAAAAAGAACTATTAGGGTTACTTGTAACACTTTCTGAGCAGATAAACCCTGACTATACCCAATATGGAGAATATAAGTACGATACTTTATTTAATCCAAAAGCTCTCCAGCTCATTGCCTCAGAAGACTTAAGCAAAGACCTTGCAGACTATGTCGATACCTATGACAAGTTGATTGAAAACTCAACAGTTTTATCCAAATCTTTTAACCACCAAAAGGCTGATGTCGTTTCAAAGAGTTTAACAGATAACGGCTTCTTCAATGCTTCGCACAGTGTCAATATTTCAGTCGATGGCTCTAAGCAAGAGGTTTCTTCAAAGAAGGAGCTAAATGAGTTACTTCAATCTGAGCAAGATAAAGTACTACAAAATCCCGAATTAAAAGAAAAGTTTAGCCGTGTTGATAGCAAGTTGAAAAACAAAGAAACTCAAGCTTTTCGAGATCTAATTTCAGAGCATCAAGACTTGCTAGGTGAATTTACCGATGTTGATGAGTTTAAAATAAAAGTTCTAATCGGGTACTTACAATCTAATCAAGCTGCTTGGGATGACTTAGTTGCGACATATAAGTCTAATCAAGAGTTGGTGGCGAATATTGTCCATCAAGCACAGCAACAAAAAACAACTTGGGAAACCGTCGTTGATACTTTCAATAAACGTTTCAAGGTTCCATTTAAACTTAGCGTAGAAAATCAGGATGAGGTGATTCTAAATAACGTCGCTCCAGCCATAAAGTTCGTATTTGATGACGGGCGAGGTGAGTCAGAGGTCGTTAGTCAATCAAGTTTGGTAGACGTTTTGAGTCAAGGCGAAAAGCGTGCACTTTATATCCTTAATGTACTTTTTGAAATTGAAGTGAAACGAAACAATATTCAGCCACTCTTAGTTGTGATAGATGATATTGCCGACTCTTTTGACTATAAGAACAAGTATGCCATTGTTGAGTATCTCCGTGATATTGCCAAAGTGGCTCATTTCAGCTTGCTATTACTTACTCATAACTTCGATTTTCATCGAATTGTGAGTAGTCGACTCGGTGCGAAACGTCAGAATCGTCATATGGCAACAAAATCATCAACGGAAATTGCTCTAAAGCCAGAAAAATATCAAAAAGATGTATTTAATGCTTGGAAGCAAAACTTAGCTACAAATGAAGCTTACCTATTAGCTAGTATCCCATTTGCTCGAAATCTTGCAGAGTATTGTGGTCATGAAGATCACTACAGTAGTTTGACATCTCTTTTGCACCTAAAAGCAGATACCAAAGACATCAAAATTAGTGATATGCAAGCGATGTATCGTCAGATCTTTGTAGATCAGCCTGCGCTAGAGCTGCCAAACAGTGAGTCGTTGGTGTTTGATAAGATAATAGAGCATAGTGATGCACTTGTAGCTGATCCTCAAGAAACCCCCGAGCTTGAATGTAAAGTTATTTTGGCTATGGCTATCAGGTTAAAAGCTGAGCACTTTATGATCACCAGAATAGCCGCCCCAGCTTTTCTCGAGGGGATTAGTTCAAACCAAACTCGTGCACTTTACGACAAATTCGTAGAGCTACACCAAGCTGAGCAAGACACCATTAGTTTGCTGGATCAAGTTAACTTGATGACTCCAGAGAACATTCACTTGAACTCATTCATGTATGAACCAATCTTGGATATGTCCGCTCACAGCTTGTATCAGCTGTATTCTGACATACAGGAGTTAGTAAACGGTCAAGAGTAAGGAAAGTAGAGCTGTTGACCAAGATGCCATCTATTGGTTTTCTTAATGGGTGTTGCTTTAGCACCCTTTAAGCTGTATGGATAAGTGATATAGCCACTTTTATGTCTGCTGAGTGCATGATTGCAATACCAGCGTTAATCCGAAAAGTCGGAGTGTTTTTTGGTTCGTAACTCGGTTTTGTCCAGATACGAGTTGTGTGAGAAGTATGGTTAACAAAGTTCTGCCCCAATCGAAGTTACACCGAACTGATTCACAGTATTACCGACCCGTGATTTGACATACTTTTTCTCATTCTGAAAGTGGCTACTGTATTGGTGGTAATTCAAGATGATGCTGTATAGTTGAAAATATACTGTTTGTAGCGTTATGGTACTTTGTATGAATGAAGTAATTTTTAATATTTTCTATTTCGTCTGTGAAGATCAACAGTCAATTATTGAACTTGGTGCCGTAGCTCACACGCGTACTGGCTCTGACGAAGAGAAAATTAATTTTTTGCAGAAAAATATACATAGCGATTCTATTACCTGTACTCGCTACAATATACCCAAAAGCTTATCTGATAGTGATGGCAAACTATCTATGGCTAAGTTTAACGGTATGATTCGGCTTGGTCGAAGTATTGAGCTATTCGAGGATATCTTTAAGCAGCTTAAAGCTCCGATAAATGTTCTTTATGTTTCAACACCAGTAGTTGACCACGCACCCACATACGATATCCAATCAGATCATGGTGCTCTCTATCTATCTGACCACCAAGGTCATCCCAAATTAGGGGCTGGTAACATGAGCGATTACCTTGAACAGTATTTTGTTAATGGGCAGCTCGACATTGCTTCGTTAATGTATAATGACCATTACATAGCGATCAAGCTTCTTTTTAATAAAAAGCATTATCTATCCTCAATGAAATTACTAGTTTCGTTTGTTGATACTATGGGGTACTTAGATTTTGGTGAAAGTGGTAATGTTTTTATTCTTTGGTTAAGAAAATATGCAGTGTTGAAAGATTTAGATATCACTGAGGAGGAACTATGGGAGTTCCGTAACTCCATTTTGCATATGACAAACTTAGACTCTCGTAAAGTAAAACAAGGTAAAGTTAAAAGAATTAGCTTTACGGTCGCACCAACAGGAACCACGACGTTTTCAGACCATGATACCAAATACTTTAATTTCGTTGACTTAATATCGGAGTTAAAAAAGGCCATGGAAAAGTGGCTTGTTTCATACGTCGAAAACCCGTCAAAACTAGTTGAGTTTGTAACGCGATATGACCGTGTTGTGGCTGACAGTCGGTACGCAGAAATACCCTAATAAGTCGAATAAATTGATACAGCACATGTCACGAACTTAGCAATTGTTCTTAGAGTTACTGAATTGCAATCCTAAACCGAAATTGCCCCAAACTGTCTTAGATTGTTGATTCTACTGTATTTCTGTCTTCCTAAATTAGCCAAATTTTTCTAATGCTCGGTCCCAAGCTTATTAGGCGGACTTTTTCCGTATTTTCTTATCGTACTTCACATGAATCGCTTATGTGCCTTGAGTTACATATTAAATTTGAGCAAGATAAACAGATAGAAAAAGCGGAATTATGTAAAGGAAGCTACCATGAGTGACTCAATTGTAATTCGAACAAAAAGTGATCTTGAAAAAGCTATTGATGCAGGTACTGAACACTTCATAGTAAAAGGTGAACTAGCGGAAAAGCTAGAACGTTCAAGAACTATTAAAAAACTATCTAAACCTATGTTGGCAGCTTTGGGGGCCGCAATTGTCGCAACTCCATTTACTGGAGGTGTAAGTGGGGCTGTTGGTTTCGCTGCTGTTGCGACGCTTACTGGAATTGAGATTGTCGCAATTGTTGCAGTTGCTTTTCTTGGCATTTCCTTGGTGTTACAAATTTGCGAAAATTTTGAAATGAAATTCAAAGGCAAAAAAGGTGACTCCGAAGCAGAAATGCATATGAAAAAAAACAAGTAAAGAGTCATATTATGAGTAAATTTGTCAAAGGGGCTCCCTATTTTTTTGTCTGTAAAAAATGCAAGCATAAATTCCATAGGAATTTAAAATTAGGTTTAATTTGCCCTAAATGCAGATCCTTAAAAGTTGTCACCGATCCTTCAGTGCTAAAGTGAAACTAACAAATAAGGATTAAGGT
>NZ_JBFRJM010000114.1:0-725 GCF_041468865.1 Vibrio sp. 10N.286.52.C3
GATATCTCAGATGGCACCAATACCGTTCAAGCTTCAGCAGACCTGACCGTTAACCCAGTAAATGATTTACCTGTTCCACAAGACCAACAATTCAGTGTTGAAGAAGACGGCACGTTAATCTTCACTGATGCAGACCTATTAACAGGCGCAACGGACATTGAAGGTGACAACCTTACTATTGAAAGTGTGACCTACGACGGCGGTGACGGTATTCTTACCGACAACGGTAATGGTACGTACACCTTTGCTCCGAATGAAAACTTCAATGGCGACGTAAACTTCGGTTTTGATGTGTCTGACGGCACCGATACGGTGTCAGCAAACATCGACGTAAGCGTAACAGCGGTTGATGATGCGCCTGTGTCTGGTGACTTAGCTTATTCAATCGATGAAGACGGTTCTATCCGTTTAAGCCAAGAGCAATTGCTATCGCAAGCGTCAGATGTTGAAGGCGATGACCTGACAGCTAGCGACCTTACGGTTGGTGGAGATGCAACGGTTGTAGCTAATGATGACGGCAGCTTCACGATTACGCCAGATGAGAACTTCAATGGCGACATCGATATCAGCTTCGATATCTCAGATGGTACTAATACGGTTCAAGCATCAGCTGACCTAACCGTTAACCCAGTTAATGACCTGCCAGTACCTCAAGATCAACAGTTCAGTGTTGAAGAAGATGGCACGTTAATCTTCACCGATGCAGACCTGTTAACAGGCGCTAC
>NZ_JBFRJM010000115.1:0-479 GCF_041468865.1 Vibrio sp. 10N.286.52.C3
TTGAAGTTTTCATCTGGCGTAATCGTGAAACTGCCGTCATCGTTTTGAGTAACGGTTGCATCACCGTCGACCGTTAAGCCGCTGGCTGTTAGGTCATCGCCTTCAACATCTGATGCTTGTGATAACAGTTGCTCTTGGCTTAGACGGATAGAACCGTCTTCATCGATTGAGTACGCTAAATCGCCTGACACAGGTGCATCATCAACGGCAGTTACACTCACATCGATGTTTGCTGACACCGTATCGGTGCCGTCAGAGACATCGAAGCCGAAGTTTACGTCGCCATTGAAGTTCTCATTCGGAGCAAAGGTGTATGTGCCATTACCGTTGTCGGTAAGAATACCGTCGCCACCGTCGTAGGTCACACCTTCAACCGTTAGGTTGTCGCCTTCAATGTCAGTAGCGCCTGTTAATAGGTCTGCATCGGTGAAGATAAGCGTTCCATCTTCTTCAACGCTGAACTGTTGATCTTGAGGGAC
>NZ_JBFRJM010000116.1:0-240 GCF_041468865.1 Vibrio sp. 10N.286.52.C3
CCATTGAAGTTTTCATTTGGAGCAAAGGTGTACGTACCATTACCGTTATCAGTAAGAATACCGTCGCCACCGTCGTAGGTCACACTTTCAATAGTAAGGTTGTCACCTTCAATGTCGGTAGCGCCTGTTAATAGGTCTGCATCAGTGAAGATTAACGTGCCGTCTTCTTCAACACTGAATTGTTGGTCTTGTGGAACAGGTAAATCATTTACTGGGTTAACGGTCAGGTCTGCTGAAGCT
>NZ_JBFRJM010000117.1:0-440 GCF_041468865.1 Vibrio sp. 10N.286.52.C3
GCAGTAAGGTCATCGCCTTCTACGTCAGAAGCTTGCGATAGAAGCTGCTCTTGACTTAGACGAATCGAACCGTCTTCGTCGATTGAGTACGCTAGGTCGCCTGACACAGGTGCATCATCAACTGCCGTAACGCTCACATCGATGTTTGCAGAGACCGTATCGGTTCCGTCAGACACATCGAAGCCGAAGTTTACGTCACCATTGAAGTTTTCGTTTGGAGCGAATGTGTAAGTACCATTACCGTTATCAGTAAGGATACCGTCGCCACCGTCGTAGGTCACACTTTCAATAGTAAGGTTGTCACCTTCAATGTCCGTTGCGCCTGTTAATAGGTCTGCATCAGTGAAGATTAACGTGCCGTCTTCTTCAACACTGAATTGTTGGTCTTGTGGAACAGGTAAATCATTTACTGGGTTAACCGTCAGGTCTGCTGAAGCTTG
>NZ_JBFRJM010000118.1:0-443 GCF_041468865.1 Vibrio sp. 10N.286.52.C3
CTCCCAAGTTCTTCGAAGTTTGTTTCTACTTTTAAAGTAGAGATGAATTGCAGTGTCCCGTTCGTCTAGAGGCCTAGGACACCGCCCTTTCACGGCGGTAACAGGGGTTCGACTCCCCTACGGGATACCATTGGGTCGTTAGCTCAGTTGGTAGAGCAGTTGACTTTTAATCAATTGGTCGCAGGTTCGAATCCTGCACGACCCACCATTCTTTCTCCACGAAGGAATTAAAACTATCGTGGGCGATTAGCTCAGTTGGGAGAGCACCTGCCTTACAAGCAGGGGGTCACTGGTTCGAGCCCGGTATCGCCCACCATTCTCTAAATATTCTTGGAAGTTAAATCTCCAAACCACTTCTTATGTCGCTGGTTGGATTTTTCGACTGTGAGAGTCTTTAGAAAATGAACTTCACAAGAAGTCTCATTGCTCTTTAACAATTTGGA
>NZ_JBFRJM010000119.1:0-306 GCF_041468865.1 Vibrio sp. 10N.286.52.C3
TCCAAATTGTTAAAGAGCAAGAGTTTTAAGTGTTAAACTTTTAAACCCATTTTTAAATACTCTCTTACGAGAATGCTTAAAGATGGTGGGCGATACCGGGCTCGAACCAGTGACCCCCTGCTTGTAAGGCAGGTGCTCTCCCAACTGAGCTAATCGCCCATAAAGTTTTAATTCCTAATGGAAGGAATGGTGGAGCTATGCGGGATCGAACCGCAGACCTCCTGCGTGCAAGGCAGGCGCTCTCCCAGCTGAGCTATAGCCCCATATTTTTATTTCCTTGGGAGGAAATGGTGGGTCGTGCAGGAT
>NZ_JBFRJM010000120.1:0-793 GCF_041468865.1 Vibrio sp. 10N.286.52.C3
GACTCAATTGTGATTCAAACTAAGTTTGAATCGAATACAAGACACTTGAATGTGTTTGTTGTGTTTATACCGTTCTTATTAAATAAGAGCAGATAAACATTGAGAACTTTTAAATTTGATTGAATTACTCGTAAGTAATCAATCAGTCAGCTTTCCAAATTGTTAAAGAGCAAGAGTTTTTAAAGCATTAAACTTTCAAAACCATTTTTAAATACACTCAGTTTTCTATTACTAAGAAAAGTGTGCTTAAAGATGGTGGGCGATACCGGGCTCGAACCAGTGACCCCCTGCTTGTAAGGCAGGTGCTCTCCCAACTGAGCTAATCGCCCATGATAGTTTTGATTCCTTCATGGAGAAAGAATGGTGGAGCTATGCGGGATCGAACCGCAGACCTCCTGCGTGCAAGGCAGGCGCTCTCCCAGCTGAGCTATAGCCCCATATTTTTATTTCCTTGGGAGGAAATGGTGGGCGATACCGGGCTCGAACCAGTGACCCCCTGCTTGTAAGGCAGGTGCTCTCCCAACTGAGCTAATCGCCCCAAATTTTATTTCCTTGGGAGGAAATGGTGGGTCGTGCAGGATTCGAACCTGCGACCAATTGATTAAAAGTCAACTGCTCTACCAACTGAGCTAACGACCCTTTTTACTTCTTGAAGGAAGTGGTATCCCGTAGGGGAGTCGAACCCCTGTTACCGCCGTGAAAGGGCGGTGTCCTAGGCCTCTAGACGAACGGGACACTGCAATTCATCTCTACTTTAAAAGTAGAAACAAACTTCGAAGAACTTGGGAGTTCT
>NZ_JBFRJM010000121.1:0-1391 GCF_041468865.1 Vibrio sp. 10N.286.52.C3
TCATAGACAGAACCTTAAGCACTAAGCTCAGCGTAAATTCCGTCTAACGTAATGTTTTCTTTAGACTTCCTCTGCGCGGACTTTTGAGCGTTCCTTGATATATAACTGGTAGCCCATTCGATTTTATTGCTGATTTCTGACCATGCGCCGTGACTGATACATTCAAATATTGGTAACAGCCAGACATCCACATTTTTTGCCGCTTTAAACAATGAGACCGATGGCATTATCTGAAGCGCAATACTACGCCTAATGATCAGCGCAAGTAAACTGGCCCAGATGAGCCCATCAACGATGGCCTTTTGTGCGGTGACAAATCGTTGCCAGTTGGTGTGAGACTTTAACTCTTTAAAAAGCAGTTCCACCTGCCATCGACAGCGGTAGATCGCCATGATGTCATCGGCAGTAAAGGTGTCTGAAGGTAAGTTAGTTATCCAAATGCAGAATCGTTTTTCTTCAGCAAACCATCGTCGCACGACTCTAAACTCTTGTTTACCTCGACGGACTTTTAGGTCAAGGACCTGCGAACGGTTGGTACCTCGAGTAATGTCTTTCAGCTTCTTCCCTTCTAGCTTAGGCAGCAGTCGCCCCTTGCCGTTCCTTGCCTCAATAATCATAGGGTTCAGAGACTTAGCACCTCGGACAATATAGAATCCGCCATGCTGTTCAAGCTCTCGAAAGAAGTGGAAATCAGGATACCCTGCGTCAGCTAACAGCAATTTGTTGTTCATCGTTTTGGGCTCAGGTAAAAAATCTCTTTCTGATGCCGTATCAGCGCTGATGTTCATCGCGACTGGAGAAAAGCTTTTCAACGACATTGTCATATGACATTCAACCGCTGCAGGGTTACGTTTAAATCGACTCGGATAAACATCCGCCAGGTCACGATGGATGTGGAAAGAGCTGCCATCTTGAAGCAGTACATCATCAAAGGTGTCGAGCTTATTTGGTAGACCGACATTCTGCTGGCGAGCAAATTGAGCTATTGCTCGCATAACAAGTTGCCGCATGAAATTAGGAAACTCATTTTTCCTCAACTGGTTATGGTAAGGCTTGTATGCCACGGCACCTTCAGGGCTCAAGCACATCCCATTGAATTGTCGCAGTAAATCCGCAATGGAAGTGCAGTTTCCTTTGCTTAACGCGGCCACTAAGCTAATGACTAGCTGCTCGGGTAATATCGCCCGACACCGTTTCATCAGGCCTGTACTTTTCGCCATTTTTTGGAGGGTGTCAGCATTAAAGAATTGCTTAAATTGCTTCTGTAAGGAGATAATCGTCATCGGCTTCACTATTGATGTAGGTAGTTTGTTTGGCGACGATTATCTGATCATAAATGAAGCCTTTTTTCTATCTAAATAAACAAGTTAGCTCTTAAGATCCTGTCTATG
>NZ_JBFRJM010000122.1:0-2838 GCF_041468865.1 Vibrio sp. 10N.286.52.C3
TTTAATGTCCAAAATCTCTATCAATGAGAGCACCTTGGAACTTCAAACACTGACAAGTCGCCCCGTGGGTTCATGGGGCGGATACGTCCAAAGTCCAAGAGATTTTACGATTAATATCTTGAATATCAGCAGTTGTGTCTAATTGTTTAGATATGTGGAAAAAAGATGATAAAGAATTACGTGTTTTAATCGTTTTCTATTCATTAATATTATTCTGTTTCGAAACCCAGTGAAAGGGAATTCATTGGTTGTTAAGGGTAAAGGATGTGTAAAAATAATAAATATTATTCTTAGATAGGCAGTTAAATACAATGTTAAGAAAAACAACAATCACAACAGTTACAACAACTCTCCTGATGCTAGCTTCTGCTGTACATGCAAACCCATATATTGGAGCATCTGTTGGTCAAGCAAATTTCGAAAGTGCAGACTTTTCTGTTGATTCTCCACTTGGTTCTAGCATCTCTTCATTAGAGTTAGATGATGATTCAAGTTTAGCGGGCAAAATCTACGGTGGTTATCAGTTCAACCGTTATATTGCTTTGGAAGGCTCCATTGGAGGTTATGATGCTTTGGACGGTGATTCAGTTACTGTCGGCGACATGAAATTTGCAGCGATTCAACCTAAAGTTATTTTACCGATTAATGACCGTTTTAACCTTTTTGCGAAAGCTGGGGTAGCATATTTTAATGCTGAGTTTAAGGTAAGTAATTCTTTCGTTGGTGCTGCTGGCCATTCAACACTTTCTGACACAACAGTGGCTGCCATATATGGCTTAGGGGCTGATTTTTCATTGACAGATAATCTTCGTATTGAAGCAACATGGGATTATATGATACCAGAACTAGAAGTGGCAAAAGGGCTTGGTGCGACTGCCACTGTGGATGCTGAGATTAGTGTTTTCTCTCTTGGAATGAATTACCACTTCTAATATTGAAATTCTAGGGAGCTAGGAATATATGGCTCCCTTTGCTATGTTTTAGCTGAGATAAATAGCAGTGGAATTGTTGTGAATGATGTAAACCTTAGACACTTAGATCAGTTGCTTAAGCATTTTGAGATTCACTTATCCCATTCCATAGGCTTAGGTGAATTAGAGGTTGCGCTATGCACCTCTAAACGTAATGCATCAATTGTTATGAAAAAGCTCTCCGAACAAGGTTGGATAGAATGGATCCCCGCAGTCGGTAGGAGTAATCCGAGTAAACTTACGATTAAAAAATCGTTGCAACAAGCGATTACCGAATTATTGATTAACGAACTAATTAAAGGCAGTTTTAAATTAGTATCCCGCCTCGTCGACCTCTACGGTTCGACAGCCGTCCGAGCTCTTACTATAGCAACTGAACAACTCAATCAAACCAATGAATCAAGTAATGCTGTATTGATAGCTTCCTATCCGTGGGTAAACACTATTGATCCAATTAAGACATTTTGCCATGCAGAACTGCATATAGCAAAAAGCGTATATGATGTATTGTTGGTTCAGAGTCCAGATGGTGATCTAATGCCTTCCTTAGCTCACGATTGGGTGATGGAAGATACAAGGATGACTCTATGGCTACGTCCCGGCGTTTACCGACATGATGGTGAGCTTTTGCAAGTTCAAGATGTAGTTTGGAGTATTAGACGTTTAATTGAGGGTAATGGCCCTATAAAAGAGTTATGGCAATGTGCCGAACGCGTAGATGCAGTCGCACCCAATTGTTTAGTTATTACTCTCAAGTACGCCAACAAGTTTTTTCCTTATATGCTAGCTATGTCTAACGCATCTATTGTTTGTCGAGATCAGCAAAGTTTCGGTGATAAATACAGTTACCATATTGGAACAGGGCCGTTCAAGATTGAACACTGGTGTGAAGACAGTATTCAACTTCGAGCACATAAAGACTATTTCTCTACTCGAGCTTTGTTAGAACGAGTTACTTTGTCGCATGCCGATGCGGATATGCAAAATATGATTAGCTTTAATTGCCCGTCGGACCAAGTTGAAGTTCAGGGTATTAGTGCTTTATTCTATTTAACTTATCGAGAAAGGGTTGACTCGAACATTTCGCGAGATACATGGCGCCAACTAGCCGATTATATCCATCAGCAAAAACAGCTACATGATCCTATTAATGCGGTCGAAAGCTTAGCTTTTGATCCCTGTAAAGCTAGGCCAATGATAGCAAACGCCCCAAGCTTGACAGGGAAGATTGTCTTGGCTGAGCCCAAATGGACTATTCCATACTTAATTCGTAATTCTCAATGGTTACATAATGTTATCCGTTCAACAGGAGTGGAGTTGGAAGTTGTTATCGTCAGTAACATTAGTAATCCTCATTTGGTGTCTGAACTAGCTGATATTCTCCTTATTGAAGATGTAATAGAGACACCTGTTGATTACGGAATTTACGAATGGTTAAGTGTGTCAACGGGATTACGATTTAGTTTTGACCGTTTTAAAATGGATGAGCATCAAGCTAAGATAAAACGGGCGATAAGTGGCGAATCACCATCTAGTGAGTTGATGGAGATGGAAAGGGATTTACGTTTAAGTTATACCTATTTACCGTTATTTTCTGGTTATGAAGAAATGTCTAGAACTCAACAAGTCAGAGGGGTTCAAATAAGAAAAACAGGTTATAGTGACTTTTATCGACTTTGGGTCGAACAGTGATTGCTGAGGTTAGAATTCTCTACTATGAAGGTGCACAGCCAAGATGCTACAACAGCACATAGATACTTTCTTGATCGAGTGCCACACGGCGAAATAGATCCGCAAACGTTTGGTCACCACCAAAACAAGTTTGGATGATAAGCGCACCATAAACCCCGCATTCTAATCTTTCAGC
>NZ_JBFRJM010000123.1:0-4904 GCF_041468865.1 Vibrio sp. 10N.286.52.C3
TTTACTTTAATTGGTATAAGCTATATTGGAACCAACATAAGCATTTTCCCAGAGCATTTCGGTTTACCACTGGGGAACAATTGCTCAAAGAAATAACGCTAGCGATTCGCAATGTAGTACTAGCGAATCTACAAAATAAATCAACAACGGCAGGAAAAGAGTGCGCCGTAAGTTTGTTAATGGAGGTTAATGCTTCGCTAGAGACTATCTCAGCACTGCTGTTATTAGCTTGGGAAATGAAGTTCCTCTCTCACGGTGCGCTTGCTGTGCTGACCGAATGCATTGGTCATATTCAAAGGCAAGTTGTAGGTTGGCGGCGCTGGTTTTTGGACGGGAGTGTTTAAATTCACTGCAAAACACATATTTTGTCAGTTTTATTTAAACTATAACCTATCTTGTAAATGGTATTGATTTCTATCCATCCACCGAGCCTAAGAAGCTTCTTTCTTAAAGACATGATCACCATATTCAATGCATTGTCACAGACGAATGAATTGGGCCATCCCATTTTTAGTAGATGGTGTTTGGTTAAATGCTCCCCTTGATGAGTGAGTAACTCTTTTAGAACTAAAAATTCACTGAGTGTGAGCTGGATGGGTTTTATCGTTGGGTGGTCGGCTAGCGAAATTCTTAGCGACCCTTTATGTAAGATTAAGTGCATAAACAAACAGCCAGTTTAATTATCATACCCGTATTATTTATTTGCTGCGATTACATGCAAGGTCAGGTTGAATATTAATCTGGCTATTATGCCTACTTAATGGGTTTTCCTTTCATATTACACATCAAACGAAACCATTTTATTTGCTGTTTTTGTATTAGTTATTTCAGTTTGTTTAAGTTCAACCTTACAACGTTCGCTTTGTGAGTTGAACGCGACTTGATTGCTAATAGGGTTTGAAGCGCAGTCAGAAGTCGGTACTTTCCCTGTCCAACGCACAGTGACATTTGCGGCCGCCGACTGAAAAGAGATAAGAGTTGCTAATACTGCTGTTGAAATAAAGATTAATGAACGCATATTTAGGCACCTTTTATTAGTGTTGTGTTGATATGCCTAGTTTGGTAGCGATAGGGCAGGTTGTAAAATAAATAGTTATAAATTCAGTTGCATTAAAACTTGAATGGTAATTTGTAGCAGAGGGAATAGTAGGAAACCAAAATAAAGGCTGGCAGTGAAAATTAAAACGGAGTGGGCGATCAAATGAAAGGGGAGGCTAATTTAAAGACGTTAAACTTGAGTGAAATCACTTAAGGACAGCGGGTTAGCCTAATGAGCCGTAGCTAGGAATAGCCACGGCATCAAATTGACCGCATTTGGATTTAACAAGAATCTAAGCTTCGTTAAAACAATATAGGCTAACAATAACTTTGAGCTTGGGTGCGCAATGCATTTTTTAGGTTCGTCGGCAGTTGTGAACGGTGTATACCCTGGATTGCACCCTCTAACGACCAAACTAACTCGATGGTTGGTTTATGGTGGGTATGCTGTTGGATAGCCTCTACAGCACCAATCGTGCCCAGGTTTTTGAGTTTCTCAATGGAGTTTATACCCGCTTTCTCAAGAAGTTGCTCAGTTGAGAATCGCATGTTGGGTAAGTCTTTGAGCCTTTCGGGAGCAGAAATATAACTGCTTCGTGATCTCTTTATTTGCTCTAGTGCGATTTCTGCTTCACATAGAGTCAAAGAATACTTGCTCCAAGGGTTTGCTGGCAACTTGTAATAATCCGCATTCTGAATTACTCCAAGTACGCTCGCATTTACCTTGGGGTAGCCCTTGTTAATAAAGTAGCCTTCTTGTGCCGGTGTTCCTCTGAGGTACAGCTCCCCACTTTTATGTAGAACGAGCAAAACGTGATCTACATAGAAGGCCGTTACGCCAAATATTTGTTTTATAGACACTCGACCTAATTGTTCCAAGCGTCTAAAAGTATGTCTGAAAAGTTGAGCCATTATTTTCACTCGATAATCATAAAAAGTGTGATCTATTGTCCAAATGTAGCCAGCAGTGAATATGGCATAAGCCAAGTTAAAAAACAGACAATGCCATTAGGCATGCCGGTTATTTAAATTCTCGATCTGCCATATCAGTTTTGTAACAGACGGTCAAAATTAAGGGGGGTCACGAAGGCGGGAGAAATTGGTATGTATAGCATCGACACAAATGTATTTTTAATGGCGACGGGTTGTAACTTTCAATCGGATATTGGCGTTCGATTTCGTCAGATTGCTATTAGAAGTTTGCACAAGGTTAATGATGATATTCTTCAAGGAGGTGAGTCCAATCGAGCGCTCGCCCATAAAGTGAAAGGCATTGCGTTATCTTGCGGGGCTACAGAGGTTGCAAGAATTTGTCTTAAATTGGAGCACTACGACGCGGTAATCAATGAAAGTGCAGGAAAAAAGATTTTGATGGATGTGTCTAACGCCATGATTCAACTTTTTGACGCTTAAGTTGGAGGATATGAACGTGTCTTTTAAAAATAAAATCATTTTCACCAACGCAACAATACTGGTTCTATTTGTGGTGTTGCTTACGTACTCCGCTATCGAAATCGTTCAGGTTTCTTCACAAAACCAATTTGAAGAGATAAAGGAGAGCATTACGGGAAATAACAAAAAGCTTCTACTTACCTTTGTGAAAGCTCAAAGTGTAACCCTTGATAAAGAGGTCGAGCTGATCACTGAGGAAGTGGATCATGTGGCGATTGATTTTGCTCATGATTTTGTTAATAAATCGAAAAACGAGGCACTTCGTAATAAACAGCTGGCTTATATCAATACTAAGCTTAAGCCCTTTATCAAAAAGGTGCTTTTTATTGACACTGAACGCAACCAAGAAGTCTCTATCACCGAAAATGGTATTGTAAGCCGCTCTATTTCTGTCGATTTTAGTCGCATGATCCACTACAAGAATTTCTATATAGGGAAAGAAGTTAAAGTGGGGCACGTCACTAAGTTTGCCATTTATATCCGTCCAGAGCACTGGGATAACGCGTTACTCAAATTTGATTTAGATTTAGAGTATTTTTCTCGTTCACTGACTTTTGAAAATATGATCGATGAATTCCAATACCGTTATTTCTTAGTAGACGACAGCGGCAAGCTTATCGCGTCGAATCTACAACAGAATGTCGACCAATTGATGTCTGAAAGTGTTTTTGATGAACAAATTCAAAAGAGTGTCGGAAGCCATATCATGTCACATTACTTGGGTAGTTTTGTGGTAAGTGGCGAAAAAGGTGTTTTCAATGTCACTTTTGTTCAGAACCGTCAAACCGGTTGGAGGTTGATTTTAGTCACGCCAGAGCATGTGATTCGTTCCAGTTATGCGACCACCAAAGAGCTGGTTTTATCTGGTGATAACTCGTTGATCAAACGCCTGTTCTTTGCTTATATCCTTTTGCTTGGTCTGTTTTTAGCTATTAACTCAATCGCGGTGAATAAGATGCTGATACCTATTTCTAAATTGATCGCACAAGCTAAATATCTAAAGCAGCGTGATTTTAATAAATCCAGACATACTGTTTATAGTAATGGAGACGAAATTGAACAGCTTTCAAAGGCTTATTCTGAGGCTGGGATCCAGATTCAAAATTTGATTGAAGGGCTTGAATATGAAGTTGAAGAGCGAACGAAGCAGTACGAGATAGCAGCGCAAGAGGCGAGTGAGGCCAATAAACAGAAATCGGTGCTGCTTTCAAATGTGTCCCATGAGGTTCGCACGCCACTGAACGCGATTATTGGTTATACACATATGCTAAGCCATAGCAAAAACTTTGACGAATATCGCCATCAGCTGAACGGTATTTCGAGTGCGAGCAATACTATTTTAGGCATTGTGAATGACCTATTGGATTTTGAAAGAGTAAAAGCAGCAAGCTATTCATTAAACCCTAAATGCCTGTCAGTAATGAGTTTGATGCGCGAAATTGAAAATACGTTTTTTCCGCTTAGCGAGTCTAAACAATTGTCGCTTGATATTATATGCAATGTCGATGCTTCGACAACATTGATGATTGATGAGCTTCGTATTAAGCAAGCAATCAATAATATAGTTTCGAACGCATTGAAGTTTACAAACAAGGGAGGGGTGACAATAGAAGTTTCAACCGACGATAGAGCATTCAATATCTCCGTAAGCGATACTGGAGTCGGTATTCCCCAAGATAAATTGGATGCGGTGTTTAACGGCTTTGAACAGGTTAATCAAGAAGACCAACAGTTTGGTTTTGGCTTGGGCTTGGCGATAACTAAAACCATCGTAGAGTTAATGAAGGGTTCGTTGCGTGTTGAGAGTGTGCTCGGCACCGGTAGTACTTTTGTTATCTCACTCCCAGCTCAAGAAATTATGAATGTTCTTGAGTGTTCTAACGGTGTTGCTGAACAGGTATATAACGTTAGAGAGCGCTTAGACTGCACAAGTAAAAAAGCCTTGATCGTTGATGATGTTGAGTTCAACCGAGAAATTCTAGAGTTCCACTTAAACGAGCTAGGTTGTGAATGCATGACCGCGAATGATGGTTTGGAGGCTTTAGCACTCGCTTCTGAACATGACTTTGATGTTGTACTGACGGATATTTCAATGCCGGTTATGGATGGCATTGAGCTTGCTTCTGAGTTGGAAAAGCGTAAGCCATCGTTACCTATAATTGCCGTTACGGCACGAGCTACCATTCAAGAAGAGGCTCGAATGGACCAATACTTTTCGTGTTATCTAACCAAACCGCTCAACCCGAGCGATCTAAAGCTAAAGCTTCATTGCGCTTTATCAGGTGGTACTTGCTAACTTAGTTAAATACTCCTGCCTATAACCTGAGGGTAAGCCATCTTCGGATCTTCATGTATTATTTTCATCTGTTTTTCTGAGAGTTATGGGCATTGTCAGGCTTTGTTTCCTAAATCAG
>NZ_JBFRJM010000124.1:0-422 GCF_041468865.1 Vibrio sp. 10N.286.52.C3
GTTTACTGATGCATGAATAGTGAGGACATGACAACGGGAGTTGAGCGAGTTTGAAAACAGAATCGATGAATCCTTGTAACGCTCTCAACGGCATCGCGAATACTCGTTTAACCATGAGGGCGGTCGTAATGGCTAAGTCACTAAACAATCGAGGTCGACCTCGTTTACCTTGCTTGAGTTGCTTCCACTGTTGAATCGTTTCCTCATCAATCCAGAATGTCAGTGAACCACGATTGATTAGGGCTTGGTTATATTGTTTCCAGTTAGTTGTTCTGTAGCGAGGCTTTGGCATTGCTCTAAGTATGTGAGTGAACTTAGATGATCTGATCGTAGCTTTAAGCATTAGTTCCCTGATTTAGGAAACAAAGCCGTTCGTGGCCGATAATTGTGAAGCCTGAAAGCAGTCTGTCAAGCTCAAATTG
>NZ_JBFRJM010000125.1:0-1448 GCF_041468865.1 Vibrio sp. 10N.286.52.C3
TGTTGATCTTGAGGGACAGGCAGGTCATTAACTGGGTTAACGGTTAGATCCGCAGAAGCCTGAACGGTGTTAGTACCATCAGAGATATCGAAGCTGATATCGATGTCACCGTTGAAGTTCTCATCTGGCGTAATCGTGAAGCTGCCGTCATCATTAGCTACAACCGTCGCATCTCCACCAACCGTTAGGCCGCTAGCAGTAAGGTCATCGCCCTCTACGTCAGAAGCTTGCGATAGAAGCTGCTCTTGACTTAGACGAATCGAACCATCTTCGTCGATTGAGTACGCTAGGTCACCAGACACTGGCGCATCATCAACCGCAGTCACACTTACATCGATGTTCGCAGAGACCGTATCGGTGCCGTCTGACACATCGAAGCCGAAGTTTACGTCACCATTGAAGTTTTCATTTGGCGCAAAGGTGTACGTACCGTTGCCATTGTCAGTAAGGATACCGTCGCCACCATTGTAGGTCACACCTTCAACCGTTAGGTTATCACCTTCAATGTCGGTAGCGCCTGTTAACAGGTCTGCATCGGTGAAGATAAGCGTTCCATCTTCTTCAACACTGAACTGTTGATCTTGAGGGACTGGCAGGTCGTTAACTGGGTTAACCGTTAGGTCAGCTGATGCTTGAACCGTATTGGTGCCATCAGAGATATCGAAGCTGATATCGATGTCACCATTGAAGTTCTCATCTGGCGTGATGGTGAAGCTGCCGTCATCATTAGCTACAACCGTCGCATCTCCACCAACCGTTAGGCCGCTAGCAGTAAGGTCATCGCCCTCTACGTCAGATGCTTGTGATAGCAATTGCTCTTGGCTTAAACGGATAGAACCGTCTTCATCGATTGAGTACGCTAGGTCACCCGATACAGGCGCATCATCAACGGCAGTTACGCTTACGTCGATGTTGGCAGAGACCGTATCGGTGCCGTCTGATACATCAAAACCGAAGTTTACGTCGCCATTGAAGTTTTCGTTTGGCGCAAAGGTGTAAGTCCCGTTGCCGTTGTCGGTCAGGATACCGTCGCCACCATCGTAGGTCACACCTTCAACCGTTAGGTTGTCGCCTTCAATATCAGTCGCACCTGTTAATAGGTCAGCATCAGTGAAAATAAGTGTGCCGTCTTCTTCAACGCTGAACTGTTGGTCTTGAGGTACTGGCAGGTCATTAACTGGGTTAACCGTTAGGTCAGCTGATGCTTGAATGGTATTGGTGCCATCAGAGATATCGAAACTGATATCGATGTCACCATTGAAGTTCTCATCTGGCGTAATCGTAAAGCTGCCATCGTCGTTGGCTACAACCGTTGCATCACCGTCGACCGTTAGGCTGCTGGCCGTCAAGTCATCGCCTTCCACATCTGATGCTTGAGAAAGCAGCTGCTCTTGGCTTAGACGAATCGAACCATCTTCGTCGATTGAGTACGCTAGGTCACCAGACAC
>NZ_JBFRJM010000126.1:0-561 GCF_041468865.1 Vibrio sp. 10N.286.52.C3
ACTACCCTGCCAGATAGGGGGAATAAGGAATTGACATTGAAATTAAATAGCTATTTTAAGCTATGCCTTACGATCATAAGCATCATTTTAAGCCTCTCGCTTTCCGCTAAAGAGCAATGGAAAGTTTTAGTCATACATTCGTATCACACAAATTTCCCTTCGTATGAATCTATTGAAACAGGGTTGAGTAACGCTTTAAAAGGACAAAATATTGAACTAGACATCCACTACATGGATTCTAAAAGATTTCCTGGGAAAACGAACATAGATAATTTTAAAGCTTCTTTATCACACAAGCTTAAAGTATCAAAAACAAGTTATGACTTAGTCCTAAGTACGGATGACAACGCGCTGAACTTTGTGTTCAATAACAGGGAAGGGTTATTTAAAAGCCTTCCTTTAGTGTTTATGGGAGTAAACGATCAAAAAAAATCGGTTAGTTTATCTCACGATTCAGATATCAAAGGCGTTATGGAGCATACTCCTTTAGAAGAAAATGTTAAGTTAATTCAATCTATTCATCCTAGAATAAGTACATTAACCCTATCTGGCAGGGTAGTT
>NZ_JBFRJM010000127.1:0-1355 GCF_041468865.1 Vibrio sp. 10N.286.52.C3
TTGAAGTTTTCATCTGGCGTAATCGTGAAACTGCCGTCATCGTTAGCTACAACCGTCGCATCACCACCAACCGTTAGGCCGCTAGCAGTAAGGTCATCGCCTTCAACATCTGACGCTTGCGATAGCAACTGCTCTTGGCTTAAACGGATAGAACCGTCTTCATCGATTGAGTACGCTAGGTCACCCGATACAGGCGCATCATCAACCGCAGTCACACTTACGTCGATGTTCGCTGACACTGTATCGGTACCGTCAGATACATCGAAACCGAAGTTTACATCACCATTGAAGTTCTCATTTGGTGCGAAGGTGTAAGTTCCATTACCGTTGTCAGTAAGAATGCCGTCACCACCATCGTAGGTCACACCTTCAACCGTTAGGTTATCACCTTCAATATCAGTCGCACCAGTTAACAGGTCTGCATCGGTAAAGATAAGAGTGCCATCTTCTTCAACGCTGAACTGCTGATCTTGAGGTACTGGTAAATCATTTACTGGGTTAACCGTTAGGTCTGCTGAAGCTTGAACGGTATTGGTACCATCAGAGATATCGAAACTGATATCTATGTCACCGTTGAAGTTCTCATCTGGCGTAATCGTGAAGCTGCCGTCATCGTTAGCTACAACCGTTGCATCACCACCAACCGTTAGGCCGCTAGCCGTAAGGTCATCGCCCTCTACGTCAGATGCTTGAGAAAGCAATTGCTCTTGGCTTAGACGAATCGAACCATCTTCATCGATTGAGTACGCTAGGTCACCCGATACAGGCGCATCATCAACCGCGGTTACGCTTACGTCGATGTTCGCTGACACTGTATCGGTACCGTCAGATACATCGAAACCGAAGTTTACATCACCATTGAAGTTTTCATTTGGAGCAAAGGTGTACGTGCCGTTACCGTTATCAGTAAGGATACCGTCGCCACCATCGTAGGTCACACCTTCAACAGTAAGGTTGTCACCTTCGATGTCGGTAGCGCCTGTTAACAGGTCTGCATCGGTGAAGATAAGTGTACCGTCTTCTTCAACGCTGAACTGCTGATCTTGAGGTACTGGTAAATCATTTACTGGGTTAACCGTTAGGTCAGCCGATGCTTGAACCGTATTAGTGCCATCTGAGATATCAAAGCTGATATCGATGTCGCCATTGAAGTTCTCATCTGGCGTGATGGTAAAGCTGCCATCGTCGTTAGCAACAACCGTTGCATCACCGCCAACCGTTAGGCTGCTGGCAGTAAGGTCATCACCTTCCACATCAGATGCTTGAGAAAGCAACTGCTCTTGGCTTAGGCGAATCGAACCGTCTTCGTCGATTGAGTACGCTAGGTCACCCGATACAGGCGCATCATCAACCGC
>NZ_JBFRJM010000128.1:0-1145 GCF_041468865.1 Vibrio sp. 10N.286.52.C3
GGTGACATCGATATCAGTTTCGATATCTCAGATGGCACCAATACGGTTCAAGCATCAGCTGACCTAACGGTTAACCCAGTTAACGACCTGCCAGTCCCTCAAGATCAACAGTTCAGCGTTGAAGAAGATGGCACGCTCATCTTCACCGATGCAGACCTGTTAACCGGTGCTACAGACATCGAAGGTGACAACCTTACAGTTGAAGGTGTGACCTACGATGGTGGCGACGGTATCCTTACTGATAACGGTAATGGTACGTACACCTTTGCTCCGAATGAGAACTTCAATGGCGACGTAAACTTTGGTTTTGATGTATCAGATGGTACCGATACAGTCTCTGCAAACATCGATGTGAGCGTTACGGCAGTTGATGATGCACCTGTGTCAGGCGACCTAGCGTACTCAATCGACGAAGATGGTTCGATTCGTCTAAGCCAAGAGCAGCTGCTTTCTCAAGCATCAGATGTGGAAGGCGATGACTTGACGGCCAGCAGCCTAACGGTTGGCGGTGATGCAACCGTTACTCAAAACGATGACGGCAGTTTCACGATTACGCCAGATGAAAACTTCAACGGTGACATCGATATCAGCTTCGATATCTCAGATGGCACCAACACGGTTCAAGCTTCGGCTGACCTTACTGTTAATCCAGTTAATGACCTGCCAGTCCCTCAAGATCAACAGTTCAGCGTTGAAGAAGATGGCACGTTAATCTTCACCGATGCCGACCTATTAACAGGTGCAACGGACATTGAAGGCGACAACCTAACGGTTGAAGGTGTGACCTACGACGGTGGCGACGGTATTCTTACCGACAATGGTAATGGCACATACACCTTCGCACCGAATGAAAACTTCAATGGCGACGTAAACTTCGGTTTTGATGTGTCTGACGGCACCGATACGGTCTCTGCAAACATCGATGTGAGTGTTATAGCGGTTGATGATGCGCCAGTGTCTGGTGACTTAGCGTACTCAATCGATGAAGACGGTTCTATCCGTTTAAGCCAAGAGCAACTGTTATCACAAGCATCAGATGTTGAAGGCGATGACCTAACAGCCAGCGGCTTAACGGTCGACGGTGATGCAACCGTTACTCAAAACGATGACGGCAGTTTCACGATTACGCCAGATGAAAACTTCAA
>NZ_JBFRJM010000129.1:0-591 GCF_041468865.1 Vibrio sp. 10N.286.52.C3
GCTGATTTGATCAACAACGCCTCGAAGAAGTAGTTCGACAAGGCGACCATTTTGCTGCGATCGAGCCCTTTCTCCATTTCACGCTTCTTAATAAGAACCGGAATGTAGATCTGCTCTGCACCGCGTCCTTGGTGTGTTGGAATCGTCAACTCGTAACCGAAGATATCCTTAACCGCATTCGACAATGCGTAGTAACTGCGGCTACCACTGTAAGCTTCATCACCCATTAACATCGCGGCTTGCATACGCTGAGTGATAGATCCTGTTCCGCTGTCTGTCAGTAAGTCGATAAACACATCATCACTGTCGAGCAAAAATGGGTTCATGCCCGCGTCGACAATGGCTTGTTCACGATAGGCGCGAGTTGTTCTTTTTACTGGCTCTACAACACGAATACGAAACGGTTCTGGTAGATGTTTGAAGTTTTCCATAATAATACCTTTCAATACATTCCGATCAGGTCGAAATGTATTTTCTTTAGATGTCACGAGTCCTCACTATTAAATTAATAGTTCCGTATAAAGATACACAGAAAATTAACAGTGAAAATAAACAAATTAAATAATGACTTATTAGGGCGTGTTGATCTTT
>NZ_JBFRJM010000130.1:0-5158 GCF_041468865.1 Vibrio sp. 10N.286.52.C3
AGTGTGCGAGCGCAAGTAAACGCATCTTCATCTGAATGGTTTTTTGCTGGCTCGCAAGCTTTTTGAAGTCAGTGTTATTAAGGCTATCCATGGCTAAATTTCACAATAATTCATCAATCTTAATTAGATCACATTTTTACTTTAATTGGTATAAGTTCATTGACCCTCAACGCGCAACAAGCACTGGATGCAATAAGAAACCACTGGCAGGTAGAAAGTATGCATTGGATGTTAGATGTAACGTTTAGAGAAGATGAATCGCGTATCCGCAGAGGCACAGGAGCCTTAGCTTTCAATGTATTGAGAAAAATCGCACTAAGTCTTTTCAAACAAGACACAAGTAAAAACATCAGTATGGTAAGAAAAAAGAAGATAGCGGCTCTTGATGACGAATACCGCTCCGTCCTTTTAGATGCTGGAATTAAAATGCTCTAGCCGTGCCGCTTAGATAAGCCTCTAAATTAACAAGTAATAATAAACCATTGGTTTATTATTACTTGAAACACTAGATCATCTATCACTGCCAACTAGATGGTTTTCATTCCACATCGCAAGTTGCGATGTGTGTAGTGATTGTTAGAATCTTCAGGGGAAAAATAAGCTCATTGCGCAGGTTGCGATTCGCACACTGCGAAATGAATTTCAAACACGAAAAGAGGCGTAAACACACTAATGGTGACCGTGTTGGCATGTCTCTGGACAGAGTAAGCTTGCCACATTCGGTTCTTAGCTTTAACATAAAGTTGAGAGCCTCGGGTATCCCTGCTTTTTCTTGGAGTTACTACTTACTGTCTGATCAGAAGTAATGGTATCGAATTGAACTTGGCTTAATTGCAAAGCAGACCACCGAGGACATACGATAGCCCTGCCCTCTTCCGCTCATAGAGTATTGACCACAGGTTGCACGTAATAGAGCCACTACAATTAGTGGCTCTTGTCGTTTCTGGCATTAGGGAAAAGAAAAGCCCCTACGCCATCGTTAAGCTTACTTATAGTACTGATAACGTCGTTTAGAATTATGCTTCCAACTTTTTGCTAGGTCATGCACATACGCTGGATAGTCATCCCACGGGTTAGCCAAAGATCTTCCTCGCGCAGCGCGTAATTTAATCGGGTACCCTCTGCACTCAATCATGTGAAGAAAGTAAAAGCCCTTTTCCTGTTTTGTTGAAAAGTGCTTGTGGGTTCCACTGCGAATGCTGGGATACAAATCCCAAAGATATTGACGCTGGCATTTAATACGCTTTCGGTACTGCTGTTTCAGTTTTTTCATTTCCCCTCCAGGTTACATTACCTAGAAAGGGTCCTCTGCAAAGTAGTTCATTTCGTCACCTCTATGCACCTATAATTAATAAACCTAGCCCGAGCAGTGCAACCCCGATCACATGGATGTAAAAGCCGAAATCACTCTCTGTTTAAATGCACCAAGCCGCAATTCATCAAACGTCCCTAGTGTCCCGTAATGGTTGTTTGAATTGCCCCTACGGCTTTCCCAGGATACTGTTGCGTCGATACTATTTAGAGGCTCTTTCGAAAGCTTAGCAGTTAAATTATTCTGCCGATTAACTAGCTCTGTCTCCATTGGTTTTCCCATATTCACATAGATACAAGATTCTGGAATATCATCTTCAATTCGCTCTGCAAACTGAATGAGGTTTTGTTCCGCAAACGTAAATAGCCATGCTTGCTGAGCCATGGAAGAGTCGATACGAAGAATACGTCCTAGTACTTGCCTGAAATATAATTCCGTTTTGACAGAACTCATATGGCAACACACTTGGAGTCTAGGTATATCTGTCCCCTCACTTATCATTCCGACACTAACAATCCATTGAGAGTCACTTTGTCGATAGCGGTCTATTTCTGCGAGTGGTTCTTCATGTCTATAAGTGACAATTGAAACGGTTTGGCCAAACTTTAAAGAAAGTATATCTTTGATAACTTGAGCATGTTGAACCGACGCTGCAACAACTAATCCACCGGCATTGGAAGCGTCAATACGTACCTTTGCTAGCCGCTCACATCCTAAACCGAGTAAATACTCCATCGCTTCTTGGTTATGTATCACACTCTGATAAGACGCTTTCGTCTGTTTAAGCATTTCTAAGATCGATGAAAATGACTCCACGTTTTCGCTACTACAGACAGACAATTGCTCATTATCGACCAATACAATATTAGGTGCTCTACAAACACCATCATCAATAGACTGTTTAAGGGTGTACTGGAAGTCGACAAGTAGTTGTCCGTCTGGGTCACTGTATTCCCCCATAACAATAGGTAAAGAGTCTGAGCGCCACGGAGTCCCCGACATCGCAAGAGTATAAGTCGCTAGTCCCTGAATCTTAGTGAGCACTTGCTGCCCCCAGACGTTCGCATTTTCAAGCTCAGTCCCAGAACAATGGTGAATCTCATCAAATACAACAAACACTCGATGATTACGTAACGTCTCCCAAAATTCATCGTTAAGGAATTGAATGGATTGATATGTTAACGACTGCCCAATAGAGCCTAGGCCACCGTTAAAGGTACAATTAAGAGTCTGAGAAAAGGTTTTTTTGATTCCCTCTGAAACAGTTAAAGATGGAGAGAAGCACAATACAAGATCGACCATATCATCATTAAGTAACCTTGATGCGACAGTTGCAGCAAGCACCGTTTTTCCAGAGCCAGGTGTTGCTTGGCAAAAGAAGTGTTGTCGATTTTCTCTAAACTTCTGCAACGCATGTTCAGAACATTCAACCTGCCACTGCCTCAACACGGTTGGTTGCCCTCTGAAAGAGTTTTAAGAACATTCTCTAATCCATTCATCTTTCCAAGCAAGTGCGCTGAGCGTTCTCTTGCATGTTGTAACAATGGCATTAATCGACTCTCGAGCTCAGGGAAACGGCACCTCAATGATTGATATTCATCTATTTCACCAAGCACGAGCTCCAATTCACCTTTGTATTCGTTACTCTCTCGAAATAACACGGAATAATCCGGTGTAGTCTGTTTTTTAGAAGCTTCTCGTTCAGCTTTTCTTCGGGGCGCGGCTTCAAGATCCATAAATTGCTCGGTTTGAAAGTATCTTTTGTTTCTTCCTTCTCCTTCACTGCGCAACCAACCCCTTTGTTGATATTGCCATATTTGCCGATAAACCTTCTTCCGAGCTTCATCAAGGTTTTGTGTACCATCCCCATCATTTAATGAAGCATCCCTTGCCTCTATAACAGAAAAACCATCCATTCTTTTTTCAATCAACAGCTTAAACATTACCGCACTGATTCTAGTAGAACGTTTCACTTACTGCCTACACCATTCAAAAATACTAAGGATTGCTTAGTATACAGAAATCAGTAAAACTAAGAAAATCTTAGTTACATAGAGCCTATTAATATGAATTCTAAATGTCGATCGACAACCCTATTCCTGTGCGGCTCAAAGAAGTTCGCAAAAAAGCAAAGATCTCCCAAAAAGAATTGGGGGTGCGTATTGGTATCGATGAAAGTTCGGCTAGTGCGCGAATGAATCAGTATGAGAAAGGGAAACACACTCCAGATATCAGTACATTAAAGAAAATGGCTGACGAACTTGGCGTACCTTTAAACTACTTTTTTTGTGAGGATGAAAGCTCAGCAGAACTAGTTTGCCTGATAGCAAAAATGAGTAAGGCTGAAAAGCAGAAGCTCATCAGCCTTATAGGTGAAAACATTCAAGATATTGAAAGTAAATAAGTCTTATGCGTTTTGGCCTGCGACCCAACCAGACGACCAAGCCCATTGGAAGTTAAACCCTCCAAGATGACCTGTCACATCAACACACTCACCAATAAAGTAAAGCCCTGGTATATCTCTAGCTTCCATTGTTTTAGACGATAAATAATTGGTGTCAACACCACCAATGGTCGCTTCTGCTGTTCTATACCCTTCAGTCCCATTAGGTTTAATTTCCCAAGAGTGAAGAGCAGAGCTAATATTCTCTATCTCCCGTTTATTCAATTGGCGAAGTGGTTTATTTTCAAACACATTAAGTTCGATAAAATACTCGACAAGGCGTTTAGGTAATACTTTAGACAGCGTTGTTTTAACCTCTTGTGCAGGGTTGTTTTCTGCTGCTTTTTCAATCAGTTCAATAGAGTTCAAACCAGGTAGCCAATCAACTTGAACTACATCGCCAGAGTTCCAATACGAAGAAATTTGCAATACTGATGGGCCAGAGATACCTCGGTGAGTAAATAAAAGAGCTTCTAGGAACTCTTGATTGTTGCAGCTAATTCGGACAGGGAGAGCAGTTCCAGTTAATTCTGTTAACCCTTTTTCTCTACCATCTAATGTGAACGGTACCAAGGCTGCTTGAGGAGAAACAACCCCTAAACCAAACTGTTCAGCGACTTTCCAGCCCAAAGGGGTTGCCCCTAAACGTGGCATTGAAAGTCCACCCGTTGCGACAACCAAAGACTTACAATTAAAAATTCCATTGGAAGTCTCTACTTTAAAATTGTTATCTGCTAAACGTTCAATTGAAGTAATTTCACATTGGTACTTATATTTCACATTACCAGTTTCATCACACTCATTAATTAGCATTTTTACGATATCTTTCGAGTCATGATCATTAACACAAAACAATTGCCCATGATCACGCTCTTCAAACTCAATACCATGCTTGTAGATCATCGAAATGAAATCCCAATTGGTATATTGAGCCAGTGCAGATTTAACAAAGTGGGGGTTTTGACTTAAAAAGTTTTTTGCTGTGACATCATAGTTGGTAAAGTTACAACGCCCACCTCCAGCAATAAGAATCTTACGACCAGGCCGTTTACCATGATCAAGCACAAGAACTGAACGCCCGCGTTGACCTGCACTAGCTGCGCACATTAAACCGGCAGCGCCTGCTCCAATAACAATAACATCTGACTGAATAGCTGACATGAAATAAGACTCTTAGGGCTATGAAGTGATAAATAAAAGAGCGACATAGTACGGAAAAAGGCATTCACCAGCAACAAGCTCACGCAGGTATCAACACACCTAGTTACTTATCAACTAGAAGGTTCGACTCTTCTTCAATCGCATTCAGGTTTTCTATTATAGGTTTTAAATCAGCTTCATTATAATTTAGCTTATTTATCTGCGCTCTAGCATCACTCACCAGGGCTTTGTTTCCTAAATCA
>NZ_JBFRJM010000131.1:0-199 GCF_041468865.1 Vibrio sp. 10N.286.52.C3
ATGGACATGAATACGGCTTTTGACCTTGAAGTTCAAGCGCATTGCCCGAACGCAAAAATCGTTTACGACTTATTCCATGTTGTCGCTAAGTTCGGTCGTGAGGTCATGGATAGAGTCAGAGTCGACCAAGCCAACAAGCTCAAGCAAGATAAAAAAGCGAGGCAATGGGTCAAGCGCTCACGCTGGGTGTTGTTGAAAA
>NZ_JBFRJM010000131.1:907-1313 GCF_041468865.1 Vibrio sp. 10N.286.52.C3
ACGCTGGGTGTTGTTGAAAAATAGAGGCAACTTAAATCCACGGCAAGACAGCTATCTTACAGAAATATTGAATATCAATAAGGACTTAATGACCACTTATATACTCGGGGCACAGCTCAAAGAGCTTTGGTATTGTGAATCAGAAGCACATGCTAAAGGGCTCTGGGAGGCGTGGTGGGCACAAGTACAAGAGAGTGGAATTAAGCCATTGAAAGAGTTCGCACGAAAACTGAGTCCTTATCTTCACGGTATTATCGCATCGGCAAGTTATCCGCTAAACACCTGCACCCTAGAAGGGATAAACAACAAGATAAAGCTAATCAAGCGAATGGGGTATGGGTATCGAGATACCGACTACTTCTTCTTGAAGATAAAAGCGGCTTTCCCCGGAAAGCCGCGATGAACC
>NZ_JBFRJM010000132.1:0-1942 GCF_041468865.1 Vibrio sp. 10N.286.52.C3
AAAACGGCAGAGCTATTGCCTGCATGCCCGTAAACCACGTGAGATTGAATAGAAATAATGCTTTTCATGCGTCGCTCTTTCAGTTTGAAATGGATTTGAATACTTGGATAAGACGACTAAATAAACACAACGGAACATCAAGATAGGAAGTTTTATCGATCTAACCACTGTGCTTATTTGGTCGGAATAGCCTCGACATCGCCGAGGCTTATTCTTAATGAGTTGGACGTCATCGGCTTTAAATCATGTATTTGATTCTAAGCCAGACTTGAACTTATGCGTCTTGAAACTCAGCGAAGTACTCATCCAATACAGTGCGTGTTGCACGGCCGATTAGCTCGTACTCGTGGTGAGTAAGGTTCGCTAGTGATACACGTACTGATGCGTGTACTGTGTCGAAACCTTTACCAGGTAGTAAGATTACGCCGGTTTCGTGAGCAAGACGGAATAGGAAGTCTTTACCTTTCTCGTTAGCTTTGAACCAGTCGACAAACTCTTGACCGTAAAGTTTGCCACCTAGCGTGTCTAGCTCTAGTAGTGTGTAGTAATCCACACGGTCTTTGTTCTCTTCGATTGCTACACCCATGTTTTTGTAAAGCGTTGTGTAGCGCTCACGGATGATGCGTTTACAAGCGGCTTTGTAGCGACCTTCTGAGTCCATTAGACAAGTTAATGCAAACATCGCCATTTGTACTTGTTGTGGTAGAGACAGACCTGCAGTATGGTTCAATGCTACGCTGCGGCTATCAGCAACGATACGGTCGATGAATTTGATGTCACGTGGCTCTGGAGTTAGCGTTTTGTAACGGTCGTCCAATTGGCACTGTGTCGCTTCACTGAATGAGCGAAGTGTATCGTCGAACACGTTCTCATCGTGAATACCGATAGTGCCTAGACGCCAGCCTGTTGCACCGAAGTATTTAGAGAATGAGTAAACACATAGTGTGTTATACGGTAGTTTTGCGAACAGAGAAACGAACTCATCGGCAAATGTGCCGTACACGTCATCTGTGATGATGAATAGGTCACTGCGTTGCTCATTCACAAAGTTTGTTAGGTTCTCTAGAGTCTCGTCAGAGAATTTAACTGATGCTGGGTTTGCTGGGTTAACAACACAAAGCAGTTTGATGTCTGTATCTGCCAGTTTTTCGATTTCAGACATTGGTAGCTGCCAAGTGGTCTCATCAAGGCGTAGCTCTACGATTTCCAGCTCATATTCTGCTAGCTCTGGGATTTCTAGGTAAGGTGTAAAGATTGGCGTGATTAGCGCAACTTTGTCACCTTTTTTCAATAGACCATTGTTGAACATGGTTGCGAACGTGTACGTCATTGACGCAGTGCCGCCTTCTGTTGCGAACAGGTCAAAGTTAGTCGTCATTGGCATTGGGCCGTACATCTCTTCTGCGATGTATTGTTTAACCACTTTCTCGATGTTCACTAGCATACGTGGTGGCACTGGGTAGTTACACGCAAGGTAAGCCAGTACTAGCTCGTTTAGGAACGCTTGTTTTTCGATGCCTAGACGGTCTTTTGCGTAGCTTAGTGCACGACGTAGGAAATCAACGCCTTTGTCTGTTGCATATTGGCTTGCGAACGTGTCGAAACGCTCAACGATGCCGACGCCATCAGGGATACCACCGAAATCACCACCGAGGTAAGCGTAGTTACGTTCCGCTTCCATTACTGCAAATTCACCCAAACGAATAAATGCTTTACGTGGCAATGTTGCTAAGAAGTTTGGATTACCACGACCTGCGTCTAGTAAAGCACGGTCTGGCACTGCTTGCGCCACTTCAATTAATTTGTCTTTTAATTCAAATGGGCTTAAATCAGCGAATTTTGAAAAATCGATATTTGTATTTTGTGTAGTCATAATATTTACCTAATAATTTAATATTAAACACTTGTAATTAAATAAAGTATTTTACTTAAGCGTGATTAT
>NZ_JBFRJM010000133.1:0-3573 GCF_041468865.1 Vibrio sp. 10N.286.52.C3
GCATGCTACTCAAGCAGTTCATGATCGCTCATTACCTTGCAGTGATGCAAAACCCTTATCCGATGGGGCATTCTACTCAAGCCGTTCATGATCGCTCATTACCGTGCAGCGATGCTAACCCCTTATCCGATGGGGCATTCTACTCAAGCCGTTCATGATCGCTCATTACCGTGCAGTGATGCCAAACCCTTATCCGATGGGGCATGCTACTCAAGCAGTTCATGATCGCTCATTACCTTGCAGTGATGCAGAACCCTTATCCGAAGGTCATTCTACTCAAGCAGTTCATGATCGCTCATTACCGTGCAGTGATGCCAAACCCTTATCAAATGGGGAATGCCACTCAATGCATTCATGATCGCTCATTACCGTGCAGTGATGCCAAACCCTTATCCGATGGGGCATGCTACTCAAGTCGTTCTTGATCGCTCATTACCTTGCAGTGATGCTAAACCCTTATCCGAAGGGGCATACCAGTCAAGCCGTTCATGATCGCTCATTACCGTGCAGCGATGCTAAACCCTTATCAAATGGGGAATGCCGCTCAATTCACTCATGATCGCTCATTATGACGCAGGGATGTGAAAGCTACATACAGCGGAGCTGGCTGGACGTTGTGTTCTTGATCGCTCATAGCACTACTGGGGTAAATTCAAATAAAAGGCCATTGCTAATGGCCATCTTAGTGAGAAAGGCTGTGGTGAAATTCTTTGGGATATTGCTCACATAATAAGAAAAGTTTCATGCAGTGATAGCGAGGCTATTAACCCATTGATTATCAAAAAATTATTCAGAAATTATATAACATTTCTAATGAGCGATCATAACATTTTACCAGTGATTAAAGCATCTACCTGACGTGTATTACCTGTTGGTAATGTGTGAGTAACCCTGTATAAGCTGTATAAAGCAATTGAGCGATCAAGAATAAACAATTGAGCGATCAAAAGATGCAATTGAGCGATCAAGAGCTGGGAATTGAGCGATCAAAAGATCCAATTGAGCGATCAAAAGATCAAAGCGTGATCTATCCACAAGCCAATTTTATGACCGCTCCTAAATGAGCGATCATAAGAATATGAAGTTAAAAGAGTAGCATTTAACTATAAAACATAGACTTACGTAGAGCGTATGTATCACCGCACTAAATTGAGCGATCAAGAGTTGTATAAACAAATATCAGCGGTTAAGTATGGGTGTAATCATACTAATCATTAAACCTTTATCAACTAAAGAAATCATCTTTAAAAAGATCATATTTTTAATAACTTAAATCAAAATAATCTGGATGATCATGATAGGGTTGCTTATTCTTGTTCAACAGTTATGATTAAAGCATCATGAAAAACAGTGATAGAGCACATGCCGATAGAACTCAACGATATCTCACCTGAATTGCTAGAAAAAATTGACCTGAAAAGGCGTTTTACTCTTTTTCTTTTCGACCCAGCTGATGTTGAGTTATTTGATACAATTCAGGACATGAGTTTAGGCTTGAAACAACGCACTATTGCTCAACACCTGATCGCCTTAGCTAAATCACACAGTGGCATAGCCAATAAAGTATTTCAAGAAGGCGTAGAGGCACGTTATGAAATTAAACCTGCAACCCTTCGACGTACTTTGATGGAGCTTAAGAACTTAGGGTTCTTAGTCTTACATGAAGTCACTCATAACGGTCAAAAACGGTCTACTTCAAATATTTACACCTTAGCTAAAAAAGTGGACCTAGCTATAATTGCTGATCGTGACTCCCTAACGGATCGCAATCGTCCCAAAGGCAATAAAAAGTCTAATCGTGAAAGTGTCAAAAATGCTCTTCAGAAGAAATCTCTATCTCAACAGGATGTTGATCTGCGACCTTATCTTCCAAAGGGTATGCCTTATGACAAACAAATCTTACCTACTGAGTACATAGCACTGGCTCCAAACAAGAGGAATGGCAGCCCTAAAGCGCTTGTCCAATTCAAGCATCCAAAAGGTGGTAATTATACGGTTGCTGCAAAAGGGCATGAACAAGTATCGACTAAAGGTGCTATCCAAACCTTAATGGCACTATTGTCGTTAGCTATCGCATATAACGCCCGAGCAATGAAAACTAAGCGGTTTTCGCGTCCGTTCGAAAATACTGAGTGTGCTGCAAAACTAGAAGAGATTTTGTATCTACGTGGTCTGAGTGACAACGGTCAGACTCGTGATCGCATAAGAGAACAAATTCAAGAATTACGTCACACAGTTTATGAGTGGACCGATCTAGACGGTGTGATTGTAGATGAAGAACTTCAGAAACTGTTCACGCAAAAAGACTTCCAGTTCATTATTGAACTGGAAACCAACTCAAAACTCGCCCCCGTTATCAATGAGAACGGCGTGGAAGTAAAGCCGACACTGTTCTTCTATACGTTTCATCCCAAACTAATCGAAATTCTGGCTAAGAAAGAAGTATTTTTCACTTTACCCAAAAAGATTGCAGTTGGTGACCCTCTGTTACTCCTCTTCTACATGTGTCTGCGTGTGAGGCGAGTAGGGTATGAGTCTTTGGATCTATCTTTAATTGCTGAACATATGTTTTTCGATGGGAGTGATAAAAAGCTTCATAATGACATCACAGCTGCGTTGGAAATCTATAAATGCAAACCAGGTGATTTGGTAATGCGCAATGATAAAAAGATTACCAAAGACTACAATTTGTGCGGGTACTATATTTCATTCACAAAGAATCAAGATGGTAACTACGTGGCCGTAATTGACTGTGATGAGAAACAGATGATAGAAGCTACAGGTTCAACCTTCAACGAAGGCAAAAAGAATGCTCCAACGATAATGAACCCGTTGGTCAACAAGTTTGCGTTAGCAGATGAGATGAAACGTAACGTACTCGTAGATGCACTCCGCGATGACCTATTGTTTAAATATGTAACACATACAACTAGACGTTTCGCGAATTACCGAAAATTTAAATTATTAGAATCTGAATACACAATATCTGCCTATGACGATGAACACCACATAGACCGTATTGCTCACTTAGTTTCAATGGATTTAAATGCCAATAAAGATGTTGCTGTAGAAGCGCTACATAAAGTGCAAGGCCATCTTAAGAAACTCACTTATGGTGATACAATAATTGAATCCGAACACTTCTACAGCCTGATGAGCCGCTTGGAAACTGGGCATAATATCAAGTTATCAAAAAGTGAATTAATCGACAGTGTAAAGCTATTGAGAGCCAAGAGATTTAACCAGTGGGTTAATGGAGAATTAGATGAGCTTGCCGCTTTCATTTCATCTAAGTTGGCTCAAGTAAGCTAAAGAGACTGAAAATCACAGAAAGTCGATATAGTCACTAAGTATGGTTACCTATTAAAAAAAAGAACCCGATGTGTGTCGGGTTCTTTTTTTCGTTTAATTGTCGTCTGAAACCACCCAATGGTCAGCCACCAGCCGCGTTATAAAGGCATCGAAGGTATCCGCCCCATGAACCCACGGGGCGACTTGTCAGTGTTTGAAGTTCCAAGGCAGGAGTGCGTCGATATCAGGCTCAGCTTTCGCCAGCTCTTTCATGCACTTGAC
>NZ_JBFRJM010000134.1:0-216 GCF_041468865.1 Vibrio sp. 10N.286.52.C3
ATGCCGCAGTCACGACACTTAATTCTTCGTGTTTGAACGGAAAGTTCAACAGGAACACCGAGCAACATGGCTTCTTTTACATGACGCCATTGATACTCATGAATAGCCTCGGCCTCGAGACCACAAAGGCACTTAGCCTCAGAGTTAGGTTTAAGAGTCAGGGTAATAAGTGATGCTGTCTGGTGAGACTTTACTATTTGAAAGCCTTCCCAGAAT
>NZ_JBFRJM010000135.1:0-668 GCF_041468865.1 Vibrio sp. 10N.286.52.C3
AAGTTCAGCACCACAGTCGGCGGCTCAAACGGGTACAGTAGCGCCAGCAACTCAAGTGGCAAGTGCTCCTACTCAAAAGGCAACTGATGCTGTTGCAAATACACAACGCCCTAATACTTCAGAGAAGGAGACGGGAACAAATCAGACCCAATTGGTGAATGCATCCACTGACTCCAATAACGGTAATCAAGGCACGGGAACTAGTGAGGACTCTCAAAATGATTACAAAATGGGGAATCAGACCAAACTAGCATCACTCAACGACACTGATTCAAGTTCGCCTTCTGTTACCGGAAGCGGTTCAATGGACCTAGCATTATTGGAGTCTTCACAGTTCAGTGGTATGGCTGATGGAGATAAAGAGATTGTGATGGAGGCTATTGCTAGTGGCCAACTTACTGCTGATGAAGGCATTGAAGTGTTCAATGCGGTTCAAAGTGGAGAAATTAACTCAGATGAAGCTATTCAGATAGCTAACGGGACAAAGGAATTGCCGAGCGCCCGTAATGAAATGTTGGCTTCTACTGGCTCTAGTCAGTCGAATAGTGACCTTACTGCGAGCTCAGATAATGACATGGGATCGGCGCTTACAGGTGCAGACAATGAGTTCATCTCTAAAGAAAGCGATGCACATTTAGCGTCAAGGAACTTTGAAGCGCCAGTAACTG
>NZ_JBFRJM010000136.1:0-809 GCF_041468865.1 Vibrio sp. 10N.286.52.C3
CGTGAAGTTCTTCATAACTTTTACCTTCGTACTTCACATTGATAAACTGCGGTGGGAAGACTCCAGGAATAGAAGCACTTGCTGCTAAAACCTTATATATAAGTTCAGACTTATCTGGCATGTCACTATTTGCAATTGCGCCCACATTCCAAATGACAAGCTCTCCAGAATCAAAGTGTGTGCTACCAATAAACAAACGCTTACCGTTGCGGTGTCGCGCAGCAATTTGCTCGATCATCGGTTCAGGGAACGCCTGAGCGATAAATTGATTCAAGTTTTTACCGTCAGTAAAAGCATCTTTAAACACGGTGTTTAAAAAGTTCTTTTTGCCGAGCACTGATTTGTCATTGATGTTTAACATCACCTCCTTCATCTTCGGAAATGCATCTCCGCCGATGAATACAAATGGTGCTATTAGCGCTCCTGCACTGATGCCAGTAACTATTGAGTAGTCTTTCAATTGGCCAGATTCTTCCAGCCCTATCAAAATACCGGCTCCAAAGGCTCCGTTCGCGCCGCCTCCTGACAAAGCTAAGATATTTAGTTGCTCACCTGACACTTTAATTGGCGTTGTTTGATCGATTGGAGAGTATAAGAAGTCTGGGTTCTCACTCGCCCACATACGCAATGGCTCTTTTACTGATATCGCTTCTTCTACAACCACTTCTTTGTAATTGTCTTTTTGTACGCGTACATCCAACGTGTGGGGTGAGCTACATGCCACTACAAGTAATGACAAAGCAACGGTAAAACCCGAGGAAATTAGACGGTTCATAATTAGGCTCATTTAATGTTCTCTAAAATGATTC
>NZ_JBFRJM010000137.1:0-2603 GCF_041468865.1 Vibrio sp. 10N.286.52.C3
ATTTTATTGAGGTTTGACCGCCTTACGCCTTGGGAAAAAACTTTATCACAGAGTTACACCATAAGGTCGTAACTAGACAACTCATTTCAATTAAACAAAAACAGCTTGCTTTAAAAATTTCAATGAAAGCCTATAAATCAAAGAAGAAAAACGCGCGTTCCAACGTTTAATTTAAGCTTGTGTATACCTAATCTGTTCAAGGTCCTCTAAACCTTGGACAGATTAGTAGTATTTGCACTTAACGTATTGAAAATAATCAAGTGTAGCGGTGAATGGGTAACAACTTTCAGCGTAATAGCAATTGAAACACCTAAGTATTTAGGTTCCTTTTCGATTAACACTCAGTACCTTCTGAAAGCAACAATGCATCTTCTAATTCAACCCCAAGATAGCGGATTGTATTATCTACCTTGGTATGACCAAGTAGTAGCTGCACCGCTCGGATATTTTTCGTTTTTGCGTAGACTAACGTCGCTTTTGTTCGCCTCATCGAGTGAGTGCCATACAAGTTAGGATCCAACCCCAGATTAGAAGCCCATCTCCTCACTAAGTATCGATAGTACGAATAGCTATTCGGTTGTTGCTTTCGCCTTTGGCTTGGGAAAATAAAATTGCTGTCATGTAGCGAAGCCATCAAAATCCATTTCATTAGACTCTGTTGAGTTCTTGTCGTTATCTCAAATTGAACTTCAATATCTGTTTTGCGCTGGATATGCTTAACGCGGTTAAATATCCTATCTTGCGAAGATACATCGCAAACTCTGAGAACGAGCAAATCACTTGCTCTAAGTTTGCTATCAATAGCTAAGTTGAGCAACGCAAGCTGCATCAAATTATTTTCAATTTCTAATCTGGTTCTGATCCGCCAAATTTCCTCAAGCCGAAAAGGCTTTTTGACGGTAAACGCCCCATGAACCTACAGGGCGATATTACTAATGTTTGAAGTTCCAAGGTAGGAGCGCATCGATATCTGGCTCAGCTTTCGCTAGCTCCTTCATGCACTTGACCATGTAATCGTAGAGGATAAGCCCATTGGCTTTTGCGGTCTCGACAATGCTATAAAGCATTGCGCTCGCTTCGGCGCCATTAGGGTTGGTCGAGAAGAGCCAGATGGTATGACCTTATATACTTAGACTTACCTACTGGTGCGTTTTTGGAGGTCATCAATATGGAATCCGTCAACTATTCTGCTTATATTGGACTTGATGTGCACAAGGACACAATTGCTGTTGCGATTGCAAGTCCAGAGCGGCAGGGAGAAGTTCGATTTTATGGGAATATTTCTTCAGCAAAAGATGCCGTTATTCGTCTAATGAAGAAGCTAATCAAGCTTCACGGTACGATCCTTGTCTGCTACGAAGCGGGCCCAACAGGCTACGGTCTATATCGATTGTTACTTAGCATGAACATAGAGTGTACAGTTGTGGCTCCTTCTAGAATACCTAAGATATCAACCAACAAGATCAAAAATGATCATCGAGATGCCGTCGCTTTAGCGAGGTTGTTAAGAGCGGGTGAGTTAGTTGATATCTGGGTACCCGACCTGACACATGAAGCTATGCGAGATCTTGTGAGAGCCAGAAGCTGTGCAAAGAAAGATACTAAAGTTGCCAAGCAGCGAATCCAAAGTATTCTTCTGAGAACGGGTAAAAAGTATGAAAAGAAAATGTGGACTGTCCGCCATCGAGTATGGCTAGCCAACCAATCTTTCCCCTTAGCTTCTCAACAAATAGCTTATGAGCACTATCGACAAAGCTTGGAGCAAATAGAAAACCGTATTGAGCAATTAGACCAAGAAATTGATAGGTTACTTCCTAACTGGTCACTTTATAACTTGGTTAATCAACTGCAAGCTCTAAAAGGTGTCGGACGTACGATTGCAATCTCCGTAGTGGCTGAAGTGGGTGATTTCTCCCGATTTAGTAATCCGAAACAAATAATGGCATTCCTTGGCCTAATACCTGGTGAACACTCAAGTGGTAGTGTGACTCGTAAAGCAGGGATCACTAAAGCTGGAAATGTTGAGTTAAGACGACTTTTGTATGAGGCAGCATGGGCATATAGAAACAATGCTAAGGTCGGTAGCTGGTTAACTGCGAATCGACCAGATAGTGTTTGCCAAGAAGCCAAAGATATCTCCTGGAAAGCTCAGCAGCGATTATGCTTCCGTTACCGAAGCTTGGTAGCTAAAGGGAAAAAGTCACAAATAGCAATTACTGCTGTTGCGAGAGAGTTACTTGGATTCATGTGGGACATTGCTGTCACCACTCGAAATCAGAGAGTTTAAAATTTGCTTGGAAGTGAAGAAGCTCAGGTGAGTAATCCTCGTCAAGAATTTAAGTCGACCACTTGGTTAGATACTAGCAGCCAGATAGAGGTAAACTCATTACGAAAACCATGTTGGGGCTAAAGATCCCCGAATAAGAGTATGTATAACCCAAGTTATTGCTAATTCACTTTCAGGCAATTCTAATGTTGAAAGCATGCCTCGTCTCACAGAGGAGAGAGAGGTTTTGTCGAAAAACTTGAAAAAGGTCATAAGAGTTTTTCCTGCCAATGACCAGCGGCTTAATTGCGCGCTCTGCGCGATTATTATCGATAGA
>NZ_JBFRJM010000138.1:0-1258 GCF_041468865.1 Vibrio sp. 10N.286.52.C3
GTAGTGGTACGCTGAATTTGGTCACTTAGTTAGAGGTGATATCATCACCTCATAAGTTAACAGGTGACACTATGACAAAACGTACAAGAAGACTATTTAGCGCTGAATTCAAATTAGAAGCGGCACAACTGGTTCTAGATCAGAACCACTCTGTGACAGAGGCTGCTCAAGCTATGAATGTTGGGAAGTCCACGATGGATAAGTGGGTTCGCCAACTAAAAGAGGAACGTCAGGGGAAAGCACCTAAAGCATCGCCGATGACGCCTGAGCAAATTGAAATACGTGAATTAAAAAAGAAGTTAGCTCGCCTTGAAGAGCATAATGAAATATTAAAAAAAGCCACGGCTCTGTTGATGTCGGACTCACTGAACAATTCTTGATAATCAAGAAACTCAAGCAGAGCCACAGCGTGAAAATATTATGTGAAGTGTTCAATGTTCATCGAAGCAGTTATAACTACTGGCGAAAACGTCCAGTAGAAATTGATGCCGAAACAGCAAAGCTCCGTAGTTTAGTTAGCGAGGCACATGCCGCAAGCAACGGTTCTGCGGGAGCGAGAACCATTGCTGACATAATAACGAGTCAGGGAACTAACCTGAGTCGCTACAGAGCAACGAAGTTCATGAAAGCCCTTGGTCTAGTGAGCTGCCAAGTGCCAAAACACAGGTATCGTAAAGCATCACAAGAACATATTGAGATCCCAAACCTCTTAGGCCGCCAGTTTGTAGTTACGGAGCCAAACAGAGTTTGGGTTGGTGACGTTACTTATGTTTGGACTGGCTATCGTTGGATGTACTTAGCCGTAGTTTTAGACCTGTTCGCTAGAAAAACGATTGGTTGGGCAATGTCATTATCGCCCGATAGTCGATTAACTCGTAAGGCTCTTGCCATGGCTTATGAGTCTCGTGGTAAACCACAGGGCGTCATGTTTCACAGTGATCAAGGCAGTCATTATACAAGCCGAAGTTATCGGCAATTACTGTGGCGCTTTCAGATCAAGCAAAGCTTATCTCGACGAGGAAATTGCTGGGATAATGCACCAATGGAACGCTTCTTTAGAAGCTTGAAGACGGAATGGATACCTACAGTAGGTTATCGGAGCTTTGCAGAGGCACAACAAGAAATTACTCGATACATTATTGGGTATTATTGCCAACTCCGCCCGCACCAATACAACGGTGGTTTGACTCCCAATGAATCAGAACGATTGTTCTGGTTAAACTCTAGGAACGTGGCCAATATCAGTTGACCACTACAA
>NZ_JBFRJM010000139.1:0-232 GCF_041468865.1 Vibrio sp. 10N.286.52.C3
TGCCGTCACTGTGTTTGAACTCGTATTTGGTCACGCCATCCAGATCGCTGCCGGACAAGGTACCCACTACCGCGTCCGCCACTTGGTTTTCCGCGTACGTCACCGTCTGCGCACCGAACGAGCCTGACTCATCCACGTTGCTCTCTTTCAGGATCACCGTCGCTTCCGCTGTCGAGCCGTAACCGTCGGTCATCACCATCTGGTAATCGCCACTGTTCGTGCCTTGCTCGAA
>NZ_JBFRJM010000140.1:0-1195 GCF_041468865.1 Vibrio sp. 10N.286.52.C3
CAGGGCGGGATCGCACTTTGTTAACAAATATGATCTAATAGTGCTAAATCCACAATCACACAGCCATTTTGAACTTAATCGAACACTTATCAGTCGTCCAAGACACTCGGTCAGACATTAATCAGAAGCATGATCTTATCGATGTCATGTTCCTTGTAATTAGCGCCATCGCATCTGGATGTGAAGGATGGCAAGATATTGAATTGTTTGGGAAAGACAAACTAGATTGGCTGAGAAAATACAGAACATTTGAACATGGTATTCCACGTCGGCATACAATAGCCCGTATTTTACGTTCAGTTGTCGCAGAATCTTTGCTAGAGGCATTAGCCCTGTGGATTAACGAGCAACGCACTAGTCAACACAAGCCGATAATCGCATTCGATGGAAAAGTGCTGCGTGGCTCATACCGAAATGACAAAAAAACAGCGTTACAATTGGTTACCGCCTACGACACTGAACGTGGCCTCGTTTTGAGTCAAAAGCCGACTGAGAGCAAAAATGGCGAGATCAACGTTGTACGCCAAATGCTTGATGTTATTAACGTAAAAGGCAGTGTCATCACCATTGATGCCCTGCATTGTCAGCGCGATACGCTCGAGAAAATTGCAGAGAAAAAGGCTCACGTTGTTGTTCAAGTGAAGAACAACCAGCCCAAATTGAGAGTGGCTATTGTGGAGCAATTTCAAGCTGTCTTTGAAGCAGGTAAAGAGAAAATAGTTACCGAAATCAAAGAGAAGCACCATGGCCGCAGTGAAGAAAGATATGTATTTCAGTTAAAGGCTAAGTTACCTAAAGAGCTTGCGGAGAAATGGCCGACAGTACGAAGCATCATTGCGGTGGAGCGGCATCGAGTGATCAACGGAAAAGGAAGTGTAGACACCTCATATTACATAAGCTCTATGTCGCCGAATCACAAAATGCTAGGCCACTACATTCGTCAGCATTGGCGTATTGAAAACAGCCAGCATTACGTATTAGATGTTGTTTTTAAAGAGGATTACTCACGGATCACGCTAGATGGTGCTGTAGAAAATATAGCGTTGTTTAGACGCTTTGTGATGAACATGCTGAAGCAATGCGAATGTGGTGCACCAAGCCAAAAAGTGAAGTTGAAGAAGGCTGCTTGGAACGATGATTATCGGGCACGAGTCTTCTTTGGGTTATAAATTGAACAAAGTGTGCTCGCGCCCTG
>NZ_JBFRJM010000141.1:0-6009 GCF_041468865.1 Vibrio sp. 10N.286.52.C3
TAATTTAGGCAACAACGCCCCCAAGCCCTATGATTCAAACTGCCATTCAATTGTATTTTGTTTTGATTCCCATTTTGAGAAATGAAAACTGCCCTAGAATTAAATAATCTAAACAACTGAAAAATAACGGTTATTTAATTGGCACAACTCCTGCAATCTCCTTGTGTAGTTAAACGTTTTAAAGAAGTTACTTCAATAGAAACGTCAGAAAGGCGAAACAACAATTATAAAGGCAGGGTCCAAACTATGAATACGCATTTAACGAAGCATGGCAAAAAGATCATACACGTTGTTCAGCACCTTGCACCGGGTGGATTAGAAACCCTAACTCTGGATTTGCTCCGCCTTGCTAAACCAACAGACCAAGTGTTGATTGTCAGTTTAGAGGGTACTAAACAAGAGTCTATAAACAACTGGCCGAAGCTAGAGCCATACAAAAAGCAAATCGTCTTTTTGGATAAAGCACCAGGCGTACAATTCAATATCATTATTAAGCTAATTAAAGCCTTCAACGCGATTCGCCCTGATGTGGTTCATACCCATCATATTGGCCCACTGTTATACGCTGGTTATGCCGCTCGCGTAACCGGGGTTCCAACTCGAATCCATACCGAACATGACGCTTGGCATCTGAACAACAACAAACGTCGTCGATTACAAGCGCTTGCTTTAAAAGCTGCTCAACCAACGTTAGTTGCCGATGCGACACGTGTTTATAACCAACTACGCACTGCTTTTTCTTATGAGAACATCATTACCATCAAAAATGGCGTTGATTGTGAGAAGTTTAAGCCAATGTCGAAAGAACACGCGAGAGCAAAACTAAACCTGCCGACAGACAAACACATCATCGGTTGTGCAGGTCGACTAGAACATGTCAAAGGCCAAGACCAACTTATTAAAGCACTGACTCTTTTACCTGCAAACATGGTTGTCGCATTGGCTGGCGGCGGTACTAAACGCAATCAACTAGAGCAACTGACTAGCCGCTTGAATCTGAGTGACCGAGTCATCTTTCTTGGCTTAGTTGAAGACATGACCACGTTTTACGGAGCGTTGGATACGTTCTGCCTACCTTCACGCCACGAAGGGCTGCCGCTTTCTACACTTGAAGCTCAAGCATGCAATATTCCAACCGTCGCAATGGACGTTGGTGCCGTCGATGAAACCTTATGTCCAGTCAGCGGCGCCCTCGTCAAAAGCGGCAGCATTGTGGGGTTAGCTAGTGCGCTATTAGAAAAGCAAAATGAACGCTTTTTGTCACCTCGTCGTTACGTACTCGAAAACTTCGACATCATCAAAATGGTTTCGTCTTACAACGATATATCAGAAGGAGCTTACGCATGATTGATTGGTTGCTTGCGGGACTTTGTTTGTTTTCAGGTGCGTTGATTGTCTATCATCACGCAGCCTACCCTTTGTTACTGCGTTGGTATGCGAAAAGCCACCCCGCACGCAAAGTTGAAGAGAGTCATCGTTGCTACAAAGAGGAACAGCAAGATTGCACGTTGCCGACCATCACCGTTCTTGTTCCTGCATTTAACGAAGAACAGTGGATCGCAGACAAGATTCGTAACCTTGCTTCACTCGATTACCCAAAAAAGAAGTTGGAAGTCATTATCGCTTGCGATGGTTGCACTGATAACACAGTCGCCATTGCACAAATGGCCATCCAAGAAGCGATGTGCAGTGATGTTTATTTTGAGATACATGACCATCAAGTAAACCGAGGTAAAGTCGCGGTTGTTAATGAAGAAGTGACACGTATAACCAGTGATATCACGGCGATGAGTGATGTTTCTGCCCTTATTTCATTGGATGCTTTGCTTATAGCTGCCGCTCATTTTGAAAGTGACAAGGTTGGAGTGGTAAACGCAACGTATCAACTTTGTCCAACAGGCAATGAAGGCGAAAACACGTATTGGCAGTACCAAACCGCGGTTAAAGAGTCTGAGGCTTCGTTAGGTTCTAGCTTGGGTTCTCATGGCGCTTTCTACTTGTTTAGAACACACCTGTTTGAACTGCTTCCACTCAACACTATTAATGATGATTTCATCTTACCGATGCAAATCGTTAAACAAGGTTACATCGCCGAATACGAAACCCAAATGGTTGCATTAGAGCTAGAAGAATCGAACCTAGAAACAGACTTCAAAAGAAGACTTCGTATTTCAGCGGGCAACATGCAACAAGCGATTCGATTATTTGCCTTGTTCAGCCCGAAGTTTAAAGGCATCGCGTTTGCGTTCTTTTCAGGAAAAGGGCTTCGCCTACTCACTCCATATTTAATGATTGTGTGCTTAGTGTGCTCAATCTTACTTAGCAACTACTTGGTATTTGAAGCGCTGTTATGGGCTCAAGTTGCCGTTTATACCATTGGCGTCCTTGGCTGCATCTTGCCAAAGCGTCTAGTAAACAAACCTATTTCATTAATCTCTTATTTGATAGTTGGACACTACGCCAACTTCATTGGTGGCATTCGTTACCTAATCGGACTAGAAAACTCACCTTGGACACGAGCAAATCATTAAGGACTTATTATGATGAACATCGAACAGCTATCTACCCAAAACCTATACCAATACAAAATCTCACGTGCTAAACGTACTTTCGATTTTGTAAGCTCACTGATTGCTTTGATTTTGCTAGCGCCCGTATTTCCGTTGATTGCGATGGCGATTGCACTCACTTCTCGTGGCCCTATTTTCTACCGTCAATTGCGCGTTGGTAAATCGACACCGGAGAAAATGGAAATCTTTGAGATCATGAAATTCCGTAGCATGTACGAGGATGCAGAAACTCGCTCTGGTGCAGTTTGGGCTACCGCGAATGACCCGCGAATCACGCCTGTTGGCCGCTTTTTGAGAAAGACACGTCTTGATGAACTGCCACAACTGATCAATGTACTGAAAGGTGAAATGTCTCTAATTGGCCCACGCCCTGAACGCCCTACTTTTTACACCAAACTAGAGAACGAAATTCCTTACTTTGCTGACCGTACATACGGTGTAATGCCTGGTATTACAGGGCTTGCACAAGTAAATCAAGGTTACGACACCTGTATTGATGATGTACGTCGTAAAGTAGGTTTTGACCACAGTTATGCACTAAGCCTATGTTCGGTTAAGTCTTGGATTGCCGCTGATCTCAGCATCATCTCTAAAACAATCATCGTAATGGTAGATGGTCGAGGTCGCTAAACCAGTATGGTCTAATGTGGATACAAAGCCTGTTTTCTATAAAGCCTTAGGGGGCGATTGGAAAGTCGCTAATGAAACACATAGTGCCGAATTAGCCCACGTTAACTAGACTCGCTGCTCTCGGTTCTCAGTTGAATGGTGTAATAAGGTTTCTTCCCTATCAATTGACGTAAACATTGGCAATGAATGTATAACGCAGATGTGGCTTGAGTTAGGGATTAGAAATTAAGAGCTGAGAGCTCAGAGTTAAGAATTAAGAGTTAAGAGTTAAGAATTAAGACGAGAAAGCTTATATTCATAGAAAACCACAGCACTTTCGTCAGAGGCTTGCTCAACAAAACCTAGCTTTTTAAGTAAGTTGGCAGAGGCTATGTTTGAACGATCGACACCGCCAATCAGTGTGGACCATGACTCCGTTTTTGCGACTTCTGTGATGAAACTCTTCAGTAACTCACTCGCGAAACCCTTGCCCCAGAACTCTTCTGCAAGCAAGTAGCCAATATGAGCATCACTTTCGTCTTCTACATAAGCGAACAGAAAACCAATCAATTGATTATCGTTGGATTTCACTTGAAGTAAGCGGCTCCCCGACAACATTCGGTCGAGCCAAATTTCAGCCAGCTCACCTGACACAATACCATGAAAGTATGGTGGAAGGTTTTCAACGACTGACGAGGTTAGAATGCCAGGTACTCGCTCAAGCAGAGCCGAACGTTCAGGAACAGTAAGTTCACCTGCGACTTCTTCTACTTTTAGTCTTTGAGTTTCAAACGAGATCGCCATGTGTCCTGCCTAATTCGATAAAAATGTGGATTATACACCTGAGTTCTCGTGTTGGCTTCGTTTCCAGGCTAAAGCAAACTAAAGAACAGCCACGCCTTCAACTTCAATCACTGAGTTAACATTTGCTCGCTCGATTATCTTGAGTAACGTCGTTTGAACTAATTCATTATCTCGGATTTCGGTTTCACATGAAAAACGCTCTTCTTGAACACCATCGCCCTCACCCAGCATAAATTGAACCGCGACTTCCGTTGCGAGATCTTTGGTCGTCCCGTAATACGCTAACGTGATTTTTGGGTATCCGTTGTCGCCTTTTTTAACCTGCTTCGCGATACGTTTTTTAGCTTTATCTAAATTCATACAACTTCCTTTTAAGACTGAAATACAAGGTGACTAGAACACCTTTTTAAACGGTAAGCAATACAATCAGCGTTGGTTATAGAGATTCCCTAGCCTCTTGATACTAATCAAGATGGTACTGTCTTAGCACTTTAAAGAGTGATAGCTAGAACACAGAAAACCTGTTTAAGAAATATAATGACAACACATAAGAATTACGCGCCAAGAAGCGGTAGATGTTTTCGTTGTTGATAAGTTAAGGCTAACTCTAAGCACTGCTTGATTGGTGCTTTGGGAAGTGGTTCAGTTAGGTTCAAGACGATTGCCCGATTACCTTGAAATACCAATGTGCCATCGTGCAATTCTCTGAATGTGTCGACTAGCTTCGTTTGACAGTTAAAGAACAAGTAATAGTTGTTTGGTGACTTCAATTTCCAGTCGATTCGAATTGGGCTGCCCGTCTTAACGCTGTAACTCGGCTCGCCCCATTTCAGAGACTCTTCGACTTCACCTAGTTCCAAATCAGAGCAAAGCTCAAAGATTAATGAACGCAACTCTTCAAGCCGAGCTCGAACATCATCGGGATACTCGTCGAAATGTGTTTTGATTGCTTGGTCCATTGAACCTCCGATCCACTTGTTGAGATATTAAAATGCAGCTCACTTAAAGCATACAGCCATAAAATTAGTCCAACTCAAAACGAAAAGTGCCAAGCCTCGTAAATCACTTTTGCGTTATCTGTTCGTTAGCGGTTTTCAACGCCAGCTTTAAACCGTCCGTATCCTTACAACCAATGTAAACATGCTTTCCATTGCTTAGGCTTAACTTAAGCGCTGAACCTATCGATGCATTATACAACCAACCATCGCTCAGCATTCGGATACCAATACCTTGATACCACTTGCTTTGATAGAACGATGTCTCTGTAATGTCTGACACTTCTACATTCTTACGCCAAAAGCCAAAGCCGAAATACCAACTTAGTACATTGTCTTTGACCTCAATGGTCATAGAGAAAAAGAGCAAAGCAATCAAACCAGCTCTTACTGTCATAAAGCCAAAAAACATACGCCTAATGAGTGACTTAGTCATTCGCCGAAACCAGTTGTTATCCATGCAAACCATGGAAAAGAACCGAATCCAGATACTTCCCGCTTCTCTCCATCCGACTATCAAACCGATGCTAACCACGATAAAGAATCAAATCACCAAGTTAGAAGAAAAGCTCGTTAAACTCATTGAAGATAGCCCTGAATATCAGGCTAAAAACACAATATTGCAGAGCGTCCCTGGAATAGGAAACATTGCCGCTGCATCAATAATTAGCAACGTACCAGAACTTGGCTACATCACAAATAAACAAGCGGCATCACTAATTGGTGTCACTCCAATAACACGCGAAAGTGGGCGCTACAAAGGTAAGCGCGTGATCCAAGGCGGTCGAGCGCAAGTACGCACAGTGTTATATATGGCAATGATGTCAGCCATGCAATGTAACCCCGTATTCAAAGCAACTTATGCTCGACTTGTAGCTGCCGGAAAGCCTAAGAAAGTCGCAATAATCGCGTGTGTTCGAAAGATGGTTGTGACTCTTAACTCTATGCTGAGAGATGGCGCCATGTGGGATGAAAACACTGCCAAAAATTAATCATTGACGCCATAGTCGTTTGTTGAACGAAGCCGCTAC
>NZ_JBFRJM010000142.1:0-890 GCF_041468865.1 Vibrio sp. 10N.286.52.C3
TGCGTATTATGGTTATGAATTATGTTGAGAGGTTTGCTGAAAGCCTGAATGAAATCAAACGTGGGCGAGGGATATGCTCAATTAGAAAGGTCAGCTTGCTGGCCTTTTTTAATGCTCATCGTGAGAATCGTTTTATGATTGAAGCCCGTAACATAATTTGCATAATACGTGGGTTCTTGTTTTAACGATTAGATAGTCTTATGATTACTGGGCAAAAGAAAGCCCAAAGAGCGCAATTCTTCGGGCTTTTAATGATTAGATTCTACCTATAAAGCTTTAAGTAAATTTGCTACTGCACTAATAACAGCAGCTATTGCTAACAATAAGTTCGCTAGGTATTTCATATAGATAACCTCCTTGGAAAGCCCTGAGCCTTATGTTCAGGGCTTTTTTTTAGTCTACTGTCATGTAGATGTGGCTATTATATCTTTCTTCTGAAATATGACTACGAATCAAGTTCGAGGAATCTACTTTAATTACACCTCTTGCTTATAAAAACCATATATCAATCATCTCGATTTGCTCTGCTATAAGCTTGCTTGTAGAGAGCAAATGAGTAGACAAACGCAGTGCGTCAGTCGGTGGTTAACTAGTTCACTCTTGGTATATAAGCCAACTATCCAACCCCCCAGTCATGATCATGATGAGAGAGAGGCAGGTTTTGGGAGGCAAGCGTAGCGCGCAAAACTGGCTCTCTCAGGTTCGGGTTCCTGTAACACCCGAATTAAGTCCGGAATTCCGGATTACGGTAACCTTTCCCAGTTAGACTCACCACTTAGCTCTGCTTTTTCTTGAGCTTTAAACGAAACCTCATCTGGCACATTTTCCATGTCTTTGATGTTTATACCGTGCTGCTTTCGCATCATTAAATCTAGTTCAGAGAGAAATTC
>NZ_JBFRJM010000143.1:0-808 GCF_041468865.1 Vibrio sp. 10N.286.52.C3
CCCTAGCTCTTCACATTAGAGGGACAATTTTGGGCTACGGGATAGCAAACCCTAGAGGTGAAAAAGGCTTAAAAGCGTCGGTTCAAACCGTGCTTGATGGCGATACACCAATACCCTCCAATGTCGTATCCGTTCTGTCGATGCTTTGGGAGCAATATAAAGAACTTAAAGCAAAACTCATCGCATTCGAAAAAGAGAAAAATGCTTTAACCCGTCAGATAGAGCCGTGCCAACGATTAATGGGCATTGAAGGGGTTGGTGAAACAACTGCTGCGATGCTCTATACAACTCTTGGTGATGGAAAGCAGTTCAAGAATGGAAGACAAGCTTCAGCATTTGTTGGTCTTACACCTAAACAGCACAGTTCAGGAGGCAAAGTTTTTATGATTGGGATCGATAAATGCGGTGGTGTGAAGGAGCTACGCTCGCTTCTTTATCTTGGCGCAATGTCATACGTTGGGCGACTACCCGAAAAACCGAAGACTCAGAAGGACGCTTGGTTGAGGAGCATCATAGATCGTATCGGCTTCAAGAAGGCCTGCATTGCACTGGCTAACAAAGTGGTACGTACTGCGTGGGCAATGCTTCGGTATGAGACTGAATATAAACCAGTATTACTCACTCATTAATCACTACCAAATTTTTAAATTTTACAAAATGATGATGCATAAAAGGTAAGACCAACCTACTGAGAACCTGGCCATTCTGTCATGCTGTAAAAAGCTGCTAGCGCGATAAGGACAGTAGGTGCGCAAAACATCAAAGGCTAGAGGGTAGCTCCTTCAATAAGAAGCCGAATATACGACCG
>NZ_JBFRJM010000144.1:0-532 GCF_041468865.1 Vibrio sp. 10N.286.52.C3
GTGTTCCTGTTGAACTTTCCGTTCAAACACGAAGAATCAAGTGTCGTGACTGCGGCATAAAAACAGAGTCTCTATCTTGGTTAGAGCCTTATGCTCGTATAACGAAGCGCTTAAAAAGTTATATAGAACAACTGCTGCCTCTTCTTCCCATTAAGCATATCTCCCAGTTAACAAGCGTACATTGGCACACCATTAAAGAGATAGATAAACGCCGACTTCGCCAAGTGGTACCGTCAGTGAAATGGGAGGGGCTAAGGCAACTCGTCATGGATGAGTTCGCTATCTTTAAAGGACATCGGTATGCCACGGTCATTGCTGACGCTAAGACTCACCAAGTCATTTGGATAGGGTTAGGCCGTAGCCGCAAGGACATACGACCGTTCTTCGAGCTGTTAGGCAAGCATGGCAATAATATCGAAGCGGTCGCGATGGACATGAATACGGCTTTTGACCTTGAAGTTCAAGCGCATTGCCCGAACGCAAAAATCGTTTACGACTTATTCCATGTTGTCGCTAAGTTCGGTCGTGAGGT
>NZ_JBFRJM010000145.1:0-894 GCF_041468865.1 Vibrio sp. 10N.286.52.C3
AGTAGGTTTTATCGTTGATGTCAAACGAATAACTTAAATGTATTCGATAACTCGAGCTAGATAGTTAAAGTCCCCAGAATCACCGTGGTAATTACGGTAAACATCGACACTGAAATATCTAGGTTGGTCCACTTGAATATGCTCAGCAATTCGCTGCTCGATGGATTCTAGAGTTTCACCTGTTTGCGAGTAAATGTATTTCTTGGTGGTCTTTTGAAGCTGGCGTTCTTTAGCTTCTTTATGTGTGACGTAATTGTTCACGTCAACCCACTGACCAATGTAGTCAATCTCCACGTAGTCTGAATTTTCTTCAACCATGAACAACGCCGCTTCTTGTTGAACGTCGGCCAGTTGTAGCATGTCGTTATCGACTTTTTGCTGTTCCATTGAGGTCACATTTTGTGCCATGGCAGCGCTAGACGTTGCCATGATAAGTAGCGCTAAAACTGTTTTATTCATTTTACGATATCCCTAAATTAAGGTAATTCTGTTACCCAAGGTTTGCCCTGAGTTGCTTTGTGATAACCATATTCGTATATGGTTAATAAATAGTGTTCATCAAACATGTCTTTGGTTCGTTTGGCGTAACCAAAGTCGTGCTCGATGTAAGTAAATTGCATATCAATGTTGTTGATTTCACAGATGTATTTCATTCGATATAAATCACCACGTGTTTGAGCAAGAGTCAGGCTTGATACGCTCTTTGCTACTAAATCTAGACCCTTATCTCTCAGCGAGTGGTACGGCGCTTTCAGTGCTCCATTTCGAATAACATCGAGCTGTGGTGGTTTTTCTAACCCAAGAGCATCTGAGATCTGCTGATAGTCGAAGTTAGATGGATTGAAAAATACTTGAGCGGCTAAACCACCATCGACGTGAAGTTCTTCATAACTT
>NZ_JBFRJM010000146.1:0-1172 GCF_041468865.1 Vibrio sp. 10N.286.52.C3
TTATAACTGCTAAATTCTCACCGGCTTGCTCTCGACGTATCCGACATTCATCTTCTTTAAAACCAACGTCTAATCGCCAGTGCATCTGATTTTCAATGCTCCAATGTGCTCGCGTGCTCTCTAGTAAAGCTTTAGCCGTTAGTTTTGCTGAGCTTATGTAGTGCTTGATTTGCATTGTTTCTGCTGGCTTATCACCTTCTTGACGAATTGAAACGACCATACCAATTGTGGAGAGTTCAGCCCAATCAAACGCTATATAGCCTAAGAAATCTGTATTGTGAACAACCATACTCAAACGCGTTTCTGTACGACCATGCCCTTTCTCTTGAGTGACGTATTTATCACCTTCAAAACTATTAATCATACTAGAATTAAACACTTGGCTAATCGCTTGCTCCAATCGTTTTTGATTACCTTTTACCGCTAAGAGATAATCTGCATCTTGAGCGACTATCTTTTCAGCTATATCCTTCTGGCATCCCATAGCATCAATAGTCACTAAACAACCTCGCAAGGAAAGCATTTCAAGCAGTTCAGGGATCGCTTTTATTTCATTGCTTTTATCCGCAGTCTTCACTTGTCCTAGTACAACTTGGTTTGCTGCACTAAAGGCACTAACCATATGGATTGCACCACAACGCTTGTCTTTGTTGTATGTGCCTCTGAGAGTTTTGCCGTCGATAGCAATCACTTCACCCTCTGTCGTCTCATGACAGTCTTTCATCCACGCAGTAAAGCATCGTTGCAGTTGCTTGGCGGAAATAAGATTGATAACTCGGGCAATGGTATCGTGTACTGGTATGCCTTGTTTGAAATCACCATACTGCCTAAGCCATTCCAAGTTATCTTCACCAAAATCTTCAATATCCTCCCAACCTTCAGCACCAGCAATCACTGCTGCAATTGTTAAGAAGATAATGTCGGTTAGCGTGTGCTCTATTTTCCAAGCTTGGCGAGGATCTCGAATAACTGAAATATGGTCCAAAAGGCTTAATCCATTCATTATGGCTAAATATCTGCTGTTAAAAAACAGTATATGATCACACCTAAATCTGATCATCAAATCGATCTTGAATGTATTGAATTTGTTGTGACTTCAGTGTACAAATTAGTGGAAACATCACTTCACGCTACCCCTTATTCCATATGGGTTTTTCATGATCTTGCCCTGG
>NZ_JBFRJM010000147.1:0-467 GCF_041468865.1 Vibrio sp. 10N.286.52.C3
AGCTAGTATCGCATTAGTTAATCGCTGCTCTTACTGCCTTGGGCAACAGATAGCGCTTAACTGTAATGTGGTTGCGGGAGCCGGATTTGAACCGACGACCTTCGGGTTATGAGCCCGACGAGCTACCAAACTGCTCCATCCCGCGTCCGGATGCATTGTTTAAGACAATGAGGCTTAAACCATTTTCATCTTCAGCATAAAGCGTGAGAGAGAATTTGGAGCGATACATCGGGTTCGAACCGATGACCTCAACCTTGGCAAGGTTGCGCTCTACCAACTGAGCTAGTATCGCATTAGTTAATCGCTGCTCTTACTGCCTTGGGCAACAGATAGCGCTTAACTGTAATGTGGTTGCGGGAGCCGGATTTGAACCGACGACCTTCGGGTTATGAGCCCGACGAGCTACCAAACTGCTCCATCCCGCGTCCGGATGCATCAATTAAGTTGATGACTCTGTTCTCTAAAAA
>NZ_JBFRJM010000148.1:0-1913 GCF_041468865.1 Vibrio sp. 10N.286.52.C3
TTTTACTTAAGCGTGATTATTCAGGCCTACCCTATTTTTGATTGGGTAGGTCTGTTAATAAGTTGATGATTTTTTAAATCTATAATGAGTTGTAGGTTTTAATTACATACCCGCATTAACGGTAATAATGCCGACGATAATTGGGCCCCATAGAGTCAGTAACACGTTGGCTACGGCGTAAGTCACAGTAAAAGAGAATACTGGCGTTGCGTTGCCTGTTTTTTCCATCAATGCAGCGAACGCTGGGTTTGCACTTCGACCACCGGTTACACAACCTAAAGCTTCTACCGGATTCTTTATCTTCAATACAAAGTACGAGAAGAAGAATGAAATAATCTGTGGAATGATGGTTACCGCAACACCCAAGAATAGTAGGCTCATACCGTGTTCTTTGATGGTGTCTACCGCTTGAGGGCCAGCCTCAAGACCAACGATACCCACGAATGCTGCTAGACCGAAGTCGCGAATAAAGCTTGCTGCTGATTCTGGGAATTGCGCCACATGTGGGTTACGGCTGCGTAACCAACCAACAATCAGACCTGACACTAGACAGCCTGCACCAGAGCCGATAGTGACCGGAATACCTGCAATTTTGAAGTTGATTAGGCCAATCAAAAGACCCAATACCATACCCATGCCTAGTACAATGAAGTCAGTCATTGTTGCTGAGTTCATTGGCTTACCGATTGTACCTTGAACACGATTAATATCGCTTGGTGAGCCAGTTAATTGAATAACATCATTTTTCTTAACAACAAGGTCAGCGTGAACTGGGATTGATACACCTTCGCGAAGGTAGTCAGTCACATAAACACCACGGTAAGTGCCTTTGTTCGCTTCTGATTTGATTTGACCTAGTGTACGGCCAATCAGTTGTTTGTTGTCTGCGATAAGCTGACGGTTCTCTTCAATGACTTCGTACTCTTCTGGAAGCACAACTTCAGAGCCAACAGAGTCACCTTTCAACTGACCAATGGCTTTACGAGTACCTGTGATAACCAGAACATCGCCTTGTTGAAGCTTAGTAAATTTGTCTGCTTCAATCGCTTTGCCATCACGCTCGATAACTTCGATGCATGCGTCTATTGAATCTTGATTGATTTGGGCTAGTGTCAAACCATTCACTTTGCTCTCTGCTTTGATTTCAAAAGCGCGAGTCTCAAGTTTTGTCATCGCATTGAATTCACCAGCACCAAGCTCTGCATTACCATCTGAGTTCGCTTCTGCCATTTTGATTGCTTCAGCGCGGATATCCCATTTCATTAGTGTTGGGAATACCCATGTCACCATTAGGATTGGACCTAATGAACCAAAGATGTATGTTACAGCGTAACCTACAGCAACGTTAGTTTGCATCAGATGTTTGGCTTCTTCAGACACACCACCCAAACGGGCGATCGCATCGCCTGCAGTACCAATGATCGCAGACTGAGTTAAACCACCGGCAGCTAGGCCCGCAGCAGTACCTCTATCTAAGTCAAACAACCACGCAGCGGCAAGTACACACAATAAGCCTGAAACCGTCATAACAACCGCAGACAACAGAATGTTGATGGTTCTAAAGTTAAGCGCTTTAAAGAATTGTGCGCCGCCTTGATAACCCACAGCATAAATAAAGAGCGCAAAGAAAATACTTTTTACGCCGGGATCAATCTGAACACCAAATTGCCCAATAATTACGCCCATTAATAATGTTCCGGCCACACCGCCTAAAACAAATCGGCCGATAGTAATTTTACCAACCATATAACCCAATGAGAGTGTAATAAATAGTGCGACAAATGGTGCCATGTCAAACAGATTAGAAATAATGTCCATGACAAATTTACTCTTGTTACTAAATATAAGGAGTAAATAATCTAACGAATAACTTAATAATGATATTTGTTGGATTATTCAAAATAAATAAAGCA
>NZ_JBFRJM010000149.1:0-238 GCF_041468865.1 Vibrio sp. 10N.286.52.C3
TAATTGATAGCCCACGACCTACTCTCCCAGCCTCTCCAGAGCACCCAGATATGGACTTTGATGATACACCTCGTTGGTCTCCAGATTTCGGTGAAGACCGTCCCGAGATGGAAGAGCGTGACCTGACAGTTAAGATCATTAACGGCGAAATCCACATTATCGACGAAAACACCAGTGAGTGGGTAGGTACTGTACAACGCAAGGATGGTGAGATCATTTTCCGTGGCAACGGAGACTT
>NZ_JBFRJM010000150.1:0-209 GCF_041468865.1 Vibrio sp. 10N.286.52.C3
TTGATTAGGTTTAGAAAAGTTAAGAGACGATATTGGGTCTGTAGCTCAGCTGGTTAGAGCGCTCGCCTGATAAGCGGGAGGTCGGTGGTTCAAGTCCACTCAGACCCACCAATATCGACCTAGATGGGGCTATAGCTCAGCTGGGAGAGCGCCTGCCTTGCACGCAGGAGGTCTGCGGTTCGATCCCGCATAGCTCCACCATCTTTAAG
>NZ_JBFRJM010000151.1:0-236 GCF_041468865.1 Vibrio sp. 10N.286.52.C3
GACTCAATTGTGATTCAAACAAGTTTGAATCGAATACAAGACACTTGAATGTGTTTGTTGTGTTTATACCGTTCTTATTAACTAAGAGCAGATAAACATTGAGAACTTTTAAATTTGATTGAATTACTCGTAAGTAATCAATCAGTCAGCTTTCCAAATTGTTAAAGAGCTTGATTCAATAAATTGAACCATTTTTAAAGACTCTCGTAAGAGAATACTTAAAGATGGTGGAGCTA
>NZ_JBFRJM010000152.1:0-207 GCF_041468865.1 Vibrio sp. 10N.286.52.C3
TTGTTCTCTTAACTCTTAAAAGAGGTAAGAAGAATATGGTGGAGGGAGACGGATTCGAACCATCGAAGGCAGTGCCGGCAGATTTACAGTCTGCTCCCTTTGGCCACTCGGGAACCCCTCCAGGGTGTGTCTTACTCTTCACAAAGTAAGCCTAAATTGATGTTTTCCCATAAGCCCATCAACTAGGTTGTTCTCTTAACTCTTAAA
>NZ_JBFRJM010000153.1:0-228 GCF_041468865.1 Vibrio sp. 10N.286.52.C3
TTTTCCGGATTGGTATAATACCGGGCTGGCGATCCAACTCCCAACATTGCTTCGTAGAAGCAACAGATGCAAAAAAGGCTCTAGCATTTCTGCTAGAGCCTTAAATATGGCAGGGGTGGAGAGATTCGAACTCCCAACACGCGGATTTGGAATCCGCTGCTCTGCCAATTGGAGCTACACCCCTAAAACTTTCATTACTTCAGATTCGAAAAAACCTCGCACTAGGCG
>NZ_JBFRJM010000154.1:0-374 GCF_041468865.1 Vibrio sp. 10N.286.52.C3
ACATCGCCAGGCTTTAAATTAAATCTTTAGGTTGACCGACCTGGAGATATGGACGCTCACTTAGTGAGTTGACCACTGCGGAGTGGTAGTTCAGTTGGTTAGAATACCGGCCTGTCACGCCGGGGGTCGCGGGTTCGAGTCCCGTCCACTCCGCCACTTATTCAGAGTTTCAGCTCTTTAAAACTGAAAATAGGGGTGTAGCTCCAATTGGCAGAGCAGCGGATTCCAAATCCGCGTGTTGGGAGTTCGAATCTCTCCACCCCTGCCATATTTAAGGCTCTAGCAGAAATGCTAGAGCCTTTTTGCTTTCTGGAATTTAATAAATTACAGAAAGTAGCCTGGTATAAACAGCCCATTATACCAATCCGGAAAAT
>NZ_JBFRJM010000155.1:0-1175 GCF_041468865.1 Vibrio sp. 10N.286.52.C3
CCATGCTCGGCGCACAAAAAAAGAAAAGGCTCCCGAGGGAGCCTTTGATTAGGGTTCTAGTGACTATTCGCTTATGTTTTTATTTTAAAATGCTTCTTCGAGCGTTTGTTCGTTCTTTTTTTCTGTTTGTTTCTCGCTGGTCTCTACCTCTTTCAAGCGCGCAGTGAAGTGTCTTAACACCGGCGGCTCGTAGGTAAAATCGAGCCCTTTCACTTGTCCTGCATTCTCTTTCACTTTTTCGAATGCTTCGATAATGAAGTCCATGTGTGTTTGTGTGTAGGTCGCGCGAGGAATGGTAAGGCGCAACAACTCAGCAGGACATGGGTGTTGTTCACCTGTTGCTGGGTCGCGTCCTTGCAGCAAAGACCCAATCTCAACCGCTCTGATACCCGCGACTTTATAGAGTTCGCACGCCAAAGCATGTGCGGGAAACTGACCAGCCGGGATATGAGGCAGCAATTTACCCGCATCGACAAACGCAGCATGACCGCCTGCTTGCTGGCACACGATGCCCATCGCTTCTAAGCCATCAACAAGGTATTGAACCTGGCCAATACGGTACTCTAACCAATCTTGGCGCATGCCGTCATAAAGGCCAACCGCAAGACGCTCCATCGCGCCACCTTCTAAGCCACCATAGGTTGGGAAGCCCTCTTGCACCACACACAAGGTTCGACACTCTGTGTACACATCCATGAAAGCGTCGTCTTTAAAGCACAACAAGCCGCCCATTTGTACCATGGCATCTTTCTTGGCAGACATAGCTAAACCATCCGCGTATTTGTATGACTCACGCGTGATCTGTTCGATTGTCCAATCCTGATAACCCGCTTCACGTTGTTGAATGAAGTAGGCATTTTCTGCGTAGCGTGCCGAGTCCATGATCACAGGAATATCGTACTTCTGAGCGATTTCATACACGGCTTTTAGATTGGCGATAGACACTGGCTGTCCACCAGCAGAGTTACAAGTAATGGTGCTCACAATGTAGGGAACATTGGCTGCGCCCGCTTCTAAGATCGCTTCTTCCAGCTTCACCACATCGAAGTTGCCTTTGAAATCCGCGTTCACTGAGGTATCGAACGCTTCTTTGGTATAAACGTTCTTCGCCACACAGCAATTCACTTGGGTGTGGCCTTGTGTTGTATCGAAGAAGGGCGTTGTTGCCTAAATTA
>NZ_JBFRJM010000156.1:0-328 GCF_041468865.1 Vibrio sp. 10N.286.52.C3
GTCACGCCGTGCAGTCATGTAACTTTCAAAAACTGACACGGTATAATCACGCCGTACAGTCATATCATTTTCAAATACGGACTCAATACAGTCAGCCTGTGCAGTCATATCAAGTTCAGAATGTTGAGGGCGATGGTCAGGAAAAACAGCGATACATAAGCCATTGAAATATTTACGACTGACCAATATATAACCGGTATAAAATCCGGACAAATCACCTAAGTCGTATAAATACAACCCAGTATTGAAATCAATCGTTCGCGGGTTCATTAGATGAAATAGAAATTGTTAGCTCATTACCGTGCAGTGATGCTAACCCCTTATCCGA
>NZ_JBFRJM010000157.1:0-424 GCF_041468865.1 Vibrio sp. 10N.286.52.C3
TTTGGCGCAAAGGTGTAAGTCCCGTTGCCGTTGTCGGTCAGGATACCGTCGCCACCATCGTAGGTCACACCTTCAACCGTTAGGTTGTCGCCTTCAATGTCTGTAGCGCCTGTTAACAGGTCTGCATCGGTGAAGATAAGCGTTCCATCTTCTTCAACACTGAACTGTTGATCTTGAGGGACTGGCAGGTCGTTTACTGGGTTAACGGTTAAGTCTGCAGAGGCTTGAACTGTGTTGGTGCCATCTGAGATATCGAAGCTGATATCAATGTCACCATTGAAGTTCGCATCTGGTGTGATGGTGAAACTGCCGTCATCATTAGCTACAACCGTTGCATCTCCACCAACCGTAAGGTCGCTAGCCGTCAAGTCATCGCCTTCCACATCTGATGCTTGAGAAAGCAGCTGCTCTTGGCTTAGACGAA
>NZ_JBFRJM010000158.1:0-221 GCF_041468865.1 Vibrio sp. 10N.286.52.C3
GATGCGGCTGGCAACATCAGCATCACGACAGCGGGCGTTTCGGCGGAGGTGAACGACTTCGAGCAAGGCACGAACAGTGGCGATTACCAGATGGTGATGACCGACGGTTACGGCTCGACAGCGGAAGCGACGGTGACCCTGAAAGAGAGCAACGTGGATGAGTCAGGCTCGTTCGGTGCGCAGACGGTGACGTACGCGGAAAACCAAGTGGCGGACGCGGT
>NZ_JBFRJM010000159.1:0-482 GCF_041468865.1 Vibrio sp. 10N.286.52.C3
TTGAAGTTTTCATCTGGCGTAATCGTGAAACTGCCGTCATCGTTAGCTACAACCGTCGCATCACCACCAACCGTTAGGCCGCTAGCAGTAAGGTCATCGCCTTCAACATCAGATGCTTGTGATAACAGTTGCTCTTGGCTTAGACGGATAGAACCATCTTCATCGATTGAGTACGCTAAATCGCCTGACACAGGTGCATCATCAACGGCAGTTACACTCACATCGATGTTTGCTGACACCGTATCGGTGCCGTCAGAGACATCGAAGCCGAAGTTTACGTCGCCATTGAAGTTCTCATTTGGCGCAAAGGTGTATGTACCATTACCGTTGTCGGTAAGAATACCGTCACCACCATCGTAGGTCACACCTTCAACCGTTAGGTTATCACCTTCAATGTCAGTAGCGCCTGTTAATAGGTCTGCATCGGTGAAGATTAACGTGCCGTCTTCTTCAACACTGAATTGTTGATCTTGAGGGACAGG
>NZ_JBFRJM010000160.1:0-604 GCF_041468865.1 Vibrio sp. 10N.286.52.C3
CTGATTTAGGAAACAAAGCCATGTAAATACACGGCACGAAAAAGTGTGCAAAGTCATTATAGGTGAGCAACATGACAAATCTAACTCGCATTTGATGGATTTAACCCGTCCATTGAACTCGCGGTAAAATCATCGAAATAAGCTAGTGATCTGAACCAGCGGAACTGGACTGTAGTGGATAAGTGAATTTGGCCACCTCCATGTCTGCTGGTCGCATGGTTGAAATACCTTAGGAAATCCGAAAAGTCAGAGAGTGTTTTAGTTCGCAACTCACTTCTGTCCAAAAACGTGTTTCAGCGGATGGTCAAGAAAAATCATAAATGCCTAGCGAGTAGTGAGCTGTGCGAGCGTCAGGAGTGGCTTTATTATTTTACTTTACCATCATTCCCTTAAATACCCTTTTGGCAGGATGATGGTCTTCACGCAGTGAGACCATCGCCTTGCTAAGCCTTCAGGGATAAAAAAGCGTACACACCATTATACATAGTATGTACGCTTTATAGATCCAAAAGAAGCATTGCCAGTAAGGGGCTGTCACTCACTCACACGCAAATAGACATATTTTTTACTGTATACTCCAACTGAGTAGGTTTTATCGTTGATG
>NZ_JBFRJM010000161.1:0-259 GCF_041468865.1 Vibrio sp. 10N.286.52.C3
TCTAATGTGAAGAGCTAGGGGAAACAACACTACGAGATAAGAATCTACGGCTAGTTTCTAAAGAATGCATAGCTTGTTGTTCCATGACTTTGGACGACTGTACTTGATACCAATTTGTATAGCGGCGTTAGCGATGGCGAGAGCATCATTATGATCCGTTTTATGACCTTCTAGGTATCCTTTCACCTTCTTAGGGTTAATGATTCGGACTTCATGCCCAAGTTTTTCTGCTAATTGCTCCCAGTAATGGCAACCGCAA
>NZ_JBFRJM010000162.1:0-1402 GCF_041468865.1 Vibrio sp. 10N.286.52.C3
CCGCGATGAACCTTATTTTTGCCACGGTAAGGTATTCGTGTTGCACGATAGTCCAAGTAGTCTCGTTCTTTAAGGTGGTAGGCAATCGGGTTACCTAATCCTTCAATTGTTTTGGCTATCAGATCCCGAGCTTGCTGATCCGCACTAGTAGTTTTGGACACTGAGTTAAGTGAGTACAATCACTAATGAGGTGAACCATAACAAGCAAGAAGAAACGTATTATCCATTCTCCTGAATTTAAAGCCGAAACCCTGAAGTTGGCAGAGAAAGTGGGAGTCGCTACAGCTGCAAGACAGCTCTCGTTACATGAATCTCAGATCTATGGTTGGCGAAAAGCCACAAAGAAGAATTCTAATATTAGCCAACGAGAACAAGAATTGGCCGTTGAAGTCGCTAAGCTAAAAAGGCAGTTGGCAGAGCAAGCAGAAGAGCTAGACATCGTAAAAAAGGCCGCCACCTACTTCGCGAAAAATCTAAAGTAAATTGCTATGAATTTATGCTCGAACACCTGCTGAGTTTCAGTATTTCCCGTATGGCTAAGGTGTTCAGAGTTTCTTGAAGTGGGTTTTATTATTGGGTTGAGAACCGCCACAAGGCGATTCAACGTGAAACAGAGCGCCAAAAGCTTGATACCAAGGTAAAAGAAGCCTTTGACGTTAGCAAAGAATGAGATGGCTCAGACGTATTCAGAAAGAACTGGCAGAGAGCGGTGATAACCATAATGTTAAGACCATTGCCGCCAGTATGAAACGTCAGGATTTAGTAGCGAAAGCAGCACGCAAGTTTAAGTGTACAACGGACAGTAAGCATAAAATGCCCGTTGCTCCGAACTTGCTCGCTCAAGATTTTAACGCAACGGCTCCGAATCAAAAATGGGCAGGAGACATTACTTATGTTGCCACAAGCGAAGGCTGGCTGTACTTAGCTGTCATTATTGACCTATATTCAAGGCAAGTAATTGGTTGGTCTATGGATACGAGAATGACGGCCTCACTGGTCTGTGATGCCTTATCGATGGCTTTATTCCGTCGAGGATTCCCTGAGCAGGTTATAACTCATAGCGATCGAGGTAGTCAGTACTGCTCGAAAGACTATTTCAATTGCCATTACGCTGAAAGTTGTTACCCATTCACCTCTACACTTGATTGTTTTCAATACGTTAAGTGCAAATACTACTAATCTGCCCAAGGTTTAGAGGACCTTGAACAGTTTAGGTATACACAAGCTTAAATCAAACGTTGGAACGCGCGTTTTTCTTCTTTGATTTATAGGCTTTCATTGAAATTTTTAAAGCAAGCTGTTTTTGTTTAATTGAAATGAGTTGTCTCGTTACGACCTTATGGTGTAACTCTGTGATAAAGTTTTTTTCCCAAGGCGTAAGACGGTCAAACCTCAATAAAAT
>NZ_JBFRJM010000163.1:0-220 GCF_041468865.1 Vibrio sp. 10N.286.52.C3
GTCGGCACACTAAATTCTTTGCTTAAAGAGTTAAACTCTTCAATTAAAACCTCATATAAAATGAAGTCCTTTAAAAATGGCTCCCCTTGCAAGACTTGAACTTGCGACATACGGATTAACAGTCCGCCGTTCTACCAACTGAACTAAAGGGGAATTACTTGTCTCAACATCAGGTCTATAAAGACCATTATTTGTTAAGTACCAAATAATGGTGCCTCGA
>NZ_JBFRJM010000164.1:0-401 GCF_041468865.1 Vibrio sp. 10N.286.52.C3
GCTGAGCATTCCTCAAGGCATGCCAGCCACCTATCTTGCTGAACTCATTGGAGCGTTGTCATGAAAGGTATGCTCAGCGCTTCAGACATTTACCTTTATCGTGAAAGAGTCGATTTTAGAAAGTCCATCAACGGCCTTGCAGCGATTATCGAAAATGATACTGACTTGCCTCTTGGCAGCGGTGCGCTGTTCCTGTTTACCAATAAACAGCGCGATAAGATTAAAGTGTTGTACTGGGATAAAACAGGCTTCGCCCTCTGGTATAAACGCCTTGAAAAAGCCAAGTATAAGTGGCCTTCAAAAGAGAAAAATCAGGTGTTTACCCTCACTCAATTTGAGCTTGACAGACTGCTTTCAGGCTTCACAATTATCGGCCACGAACGGCTTTGTTTCCTAAATCA
>NZ_JBFRJM010000165.1:0-563 GCF_041468865.1 Vibrio sp. 10N.286.52.C3
AATTTTCCGGATTGGTATTAGATGCAAAAAAGCCTCGCGATTTCTAGCGAGGTTTCTTATAAATGGCGGAGTAGCTAGGATCTCAGGCGACCGGAGCTCGTGGTTGGAGACCGAATTATCGATACCCAGAAATGACGAAAGCCTAGTCATAAGACTAGGCTTCTCTAATAAGTGGCGGAGTGGACGGGACTCGAACCCGCGACCCCCGGCGTGACAGGCCGGTATTCTAACCAACTGAACTACCACTCCGCAGTGTCTATTCAGCATAAAGCAATTTGAGCCTGACGATGTCCTACTCTCACATGGGGAAGCCCCACACTACCATCGGCGCTATTGTGTTTCACTTCTGAGTTCGGCATGGAATCAGGTGGGTCCACAATGCTATGGTCGTCAAACAAATTCTGTTGTTAACTTGAATAATCAAATCAACTAAATATGGTGCTGATACCCAGACTCGAACTGGGGACCTCACCCTTACCAAGGGTGCGCTCTACCGGGCTGAGCTATATCAGCAATTCAAGAACCGTTTAAAAACGACTCTAAAAATTTAAAGCCTGGCGATG
>NZ_JBFRJM010000166.1:0-282 GCF_041468865.1 Vibrio sp. 10N.286.52.C3
TTAATTTTCCGGATTGGTATCAAATGTTCTTTTACCAAACTCAAGACGAAAAAAAGCCCGCTGATTTCTCAGCGGGCTTTTCAATGGTGGTGGAGGGATAGGGATTTGAACCCTAGAACCGCTATTAACGGTTGCCGGTTTTCAAGACCGGTGCTTTCGACCACTCAGCCATCCCTCCAACAAATTGTCATCAACAGATTAGTACACTGTTGAGGTTGTTATTTGCTAATGCAAGTAACGATACCTTTTGTCTTCACCTTTCAAAAAAGTGAAAATAAATTT